>DATJRL010000310.1:0-8061 GCA_035504785.1 Caulobacteraceae bacterium | reverse complement strand
GTCGGCTTGCTCGGCTCGGCGACGCTCGGAGCGGCCGAGCCGTCGTCCTCTGCGCTGACGCTGAGCTGCGAAGTCGTCCAGACAGTCACTGGAACGCACGGCTCCGTTCGCAAGGTGAACCGCACCGAAATCATCAAACTGGGGCCTGGCGTCTATCGGGTCTGGTCGCCGGGTGTCGGCTGGGGCGAGAACCACTGCGCCTTCACGCCCTGCCCCTTCACCGGGACGTCGTTTTCCTATCGGATCGACTCAAGCACCTCTCGAGGCGGCTACGTCTTGCGGCATTTCGAGGTCGTGGCGTTCGAGCGCGCGTCGGGTCTCCTGGACGCCGAGGAGGAGAACAGCACGACAGCCGAGGTAACGGGCATCGAAAAGGAGACCACGATCTACGAGCACGGCCATTGCAAGGCCGCCGCCGACCCCGCCGCCTGACACATCGGTCACCGGACCGTCTCCCAGGTGTGGGCGGCGATCATGCGTTCCTCGTCCGTCCGCACCGCCCAGACCGACAAGCCGGCGCCGGGTGCGTTGATCCGCCCATCGCCCCTCGCATTTGCGGCGCCGTCCAGGCTGGCGCCAAGCCAGGCCAGACGCTGGCAGACCCTCGCGCGGATCTCGGGCGCGTGTTCCCCGATCCCGCCGGTGAACACCAAACCGTCGACGCCGCCCAGGGTAGCGATCATCGCGCCGGTCTCGCGAACGACGCGGAAGACGAAAAGGTCGACGGCGTCCTTGGCCCGAGAATCGTCGGAGGCCAGGAGGAGGCGCATGTCGCTGCTGATCTGCGACACGCCCAGCAGGCCGGACTGGTGGTAGAGAAGGTCGGTCACGGCCCCCGCATCAAGGCCGTGCTGCTGCTCGAGGTAAAGGATCACGCCCGGGTCCAGAGCGCCGCACCGCGTTCCCATCACCAAGCCATCCAAGGGGGTAAAGCTCATCGTCGTGTCGACGCTGCGGCCGTCGCGGACGGCGCAGAGGCTGGCGCCGCTGCCCAAGTGGGCGACGACCATCCGCCCCGCCGCCAGCGCCGGATCCAGTTCGCGCATGCGCCGCGCGATGAACTCGAACGAAAGCCCGTGGAAGCCGTAGCGCTTGACGCCCCTCGCCTCCCATTCGCGCGGAAGCCCGAAACGGTCGACCTCCGGCGCATGGCCGCTGTGAAACGCCGTGTCGAAACAGGCGACCTGAGGCAGGCGCGGCCGCGTGCTCATGATCGCCCTCACCGCGGCGAGGTTGTGCGGCTGGTGCAACGGCGCGAGCGGGCATAGCGCATCGAGCTTCGCCAGCACCGCTCCGTCGAGCAGCACCGGCGCCGAAAACTCGACCCCGCCATGAGCGACGCGATGGCCGACAGCGGCCAGGCGGTCTTCGCCGAGGTGGCTCTCGGCCCAGCCGAGCAGTTCGCCCAGAAGCTGTTCGTGCGTCAGCGCCTCGCCATGGTCCCAGGCGCGCTCGGCGACCACGGCTCCGTCTTGGCGCGCAACGAAACGAGGCTTGCGTCCAATCTCCTCGATCTCACCGTCGGCGATACATCGAAGCCCGGCCGGCGCCGCCTCGAAGAGGCTGAACTTGAGGCTCGACGAGCCCGCGTTGAGGGTGAGAACGGCGTCGCTCATTCCGGCGGCTTCACGGCGATGACGCTCTGCTGCGACATCAGCACCGCGATGGCGCAGGAGGCGATGCGGGTCCGCTCGCCGTCGGCGCGGCTGGTGAGAATGATGGGGACGCGCGCACCGAGCACCACGCCGGCGGCGTCCGCATTGGCCATGAAGGTCAACAGCTTGGCCAGGATGTTGCCCGAGACGAGATCCGGCGCCACCAGGATGTCGGCGAGACCCGCGACCGGCGAGACGATGCCTTTGTCGTGGGCCGCCTCGACATTGATGGCGTTGTCGAAGGCCAGCGGGCCGTCGAGGACGCCTCCGACGATCTGCCCGCGATCGGCCATCTTGCAGAGGGCGGCCGCGTCGATGGTCGACTTCAGCTTCGGATTCACCGTCTCGACGGCCGAAAGGATCGCGACTTTCGGCAAGGCGATCCGCATGACGTGGGCGAGGTCGATCGCGTTCTGGACGATGTCGCGTTTGTCCTCCAGCGAGGGCTCGATGTTCACCGCCGCGTCGGTCACCAGGAGGGGACGGCCGTAGCCTGGCACGTCCATCAGATAGACATGGCTGATGCGGCGTTCCGTGGCGAGGCCCGTCTCGGGCGCCACCACTTCGTGCATCAACTCGTCCGTATGCAACGAGCCTTTCATGAGGAGGCTGGCCTCGCCGGCGCGGACGAGCGCCACCGCCTTCGCCGCGGCCGCGTGGCTGTGCGGGACGTCGACGAGCCTGAAGCGAGAGATATCGACGTGCGCCGCGTTCGCCGCCGCGGTCACTTTCGAACTCGGCCCCACCAGGATGGGCTCGATCAGACCGGCGGCGGCTGCTTCAGCCGCCGCAACGATCGAGAGACTGTCGCAAGGATGCACGACCGCCGTGGGCACGGATGGCATGGGCGCGCACCGAAGCAGCAGCGCGTTGCGCCAGGCGTGGGCGACTTGTCCTTCGGCTGTCATGCTCGCTGCTCTGCTGGTCGTGTTGCGAACCTATCAATCACCTAATCGGTCGGCTTTGAGACAACGCAAACCCCGGCGACTGGCCCAGCGTGGTCGGCGACGATGGCAGAACGCGGCGCGGCGAGAATTCGCGCGGCGCCGAGGGTCTTTGACAACCGGGCCGTTCGAGCCCCTGGTTAGCGGCTCAGGGGTCCAGGCTGATGGCGATGTCCGACGACGCTCAACGCTACCGCGCGAATCTGCAAGGCGAGGTCGACAGCGCCGCGGTCTATCGCGCCCTGGCCGGCGCGGAGCCGGATCCGAACCTGGCGCAGGTCTACCGCAAGCTGGAGTCGGTGGAGACCGCGCATGCGCAGTTCTGGCGCGGCCAGCTCGATCGCGGCGGGGTCCATGGTGTCAAGCTCACGCCGAGTTTCAGGGCGCGAGCGATGGCCTGGCTGGCCAGACGCTTCGGGCCCTCGTTCGTCCTTCCGACGATCGCGGCCGCGGAAGCCCGCGACGTGGACGCCTACGACAGGCAGCCCGAGGCCGTCGCTCACGGATTGCCCACGGCCGAGCGCTCCCACGCGCGCGTCATCGAAGCCGCCGCGACCGGCAGCAAGGGACTGACTGGACCCTCCATCGCAACATTGGAGGGGCGACATCGCGGCGGCGGCGGCAATTCGCTTCGCGCCGCCGTGCTGGGCGCCAACGACGGCCTGGTGTCCAACCTCAGCCTGGTCATGGGGGTCGCGGGCGCGGCCGTCTCGGCGCACACGATCCTCCTCACCGGCGTCGCCGGCCTGGTGGCGGGGTCCTGCTCCATGGCCATGGGCGAGTGGCTGTCGGTGAACAGCGCCCGGGAACTCAATCAACGGCAGATCGCCACCGAGGCGGCGGAATTGGAACAGTCGCCGGAGGAGGAGAAGGAAGAATTGGTCCTGATCTACCAGGCCAAGGGTCTGCCCGAGGCGCAGGCCAAGGCGCTGGCCGAACGACTCCTGGGCGACAAGGATACGGCCTTGGACACGCTGGCGCGTGAGGAGCTTGGCATCGATCCCCAGTCTCTGGGCGGCTCGGCCTGGTCGGCGGCGGCGGCCTCGTTCTGTCTGTTCGCGTTCGGCGCGGTGTTCCCGGTCGCGCCGTATCTGCTCCTGAGCGGCGCGCCGGCCGTCGTCCTCAGTCTCGCCCTGAGCGGCGTGGTCCTGTGCGCGATCGGAGCGGGAACGTCGCTGTTCACCGGACGGGGGTTGATGTTCTCCGCCGTGCGCCAGCTGCTCGTCGGCTATGCCGCCGCCGCCACGACCTTTGCGATCGGACGGCTCGTGGGATCGAGCTTCGGACCCTAGGGAAGCGCTCGAAACGCCCGGTCCGAGAAGCTGCGCGATTCTCCGAACGGCGGTCACGGCCCAAACACACTCGGCTCTCGGCGGCGGGCGACGGCGGCGGCTTCTCCCAAGCCGAGGGCGGCGGCGAGCCGACTGTCTGTCCCATAGACGTCGGGGACAAGCACCACCTTGCCGGCCGGGCCGAGGTAGGCGGTGTGGTAGAGCATGCGCACAGGGATCGACTGGCCCAACTCCACCTCGGACGTCTTGCGAGAAGCGAGGGCGAGGTCGAGTTCGGCCGCCTTGCCCGTTTCGGCGGCGATCTGGCGGGCGAGACCGACCGCGTTCTCCACGCGCACGCAGCCGTGGCTGCGATGCCGGTCGCGCAGGGCGAACAGCGATTTGCTGGGGGTGTCGTGCAAGTAGATCTCGTACGGATCCTCGACGTCGAACTTCACCCGCCCGAGCGCGCATCTCGGGCCCGGCGCCTGCTCGAGCCGCCCTCCAACCCAGCGCATGTGCTCGCGCCTCAGGTAGCGGCGGCCCTTCGGCAGGATCTCCCGCCTGGCGATGTCGGTCGGCACCCGCCAGGGCGGATTGGCGATCAGCCGCTGGAAGGGGGCTTCGATGCAGGGCGTGGGGTGGTCGTCGCGGCCGACCACGGTGCGCAAGGCGACGACCGGCGCGCCGGGCCTCAGGTAATCCAGGAAAGCGGCGGCGGTGTTGACGTCGATACGGTGCGCGGGCGGATCGCGGACGAGCCAGCGTCGGCGCTCGAGGTTGACGGCGAACTGGCGGGCCTGATCGCCGGACGCCGTCGAGCGAGCGGGCGGCGCGCCCCGCGCCGACGCGGCAGGCCGCCGCGTACGGCCCAGGGCCGCGAGGTAACCCGCCGACAGCGCGCGGTACTCGGCGTCCGAGGGCGCGAGGCCGGCGAGCCAGGCGCCGATGTCGCCGCCGCCCCGCAGCGCCTGCGCGAGACCGGCGGCGAGATCGACTTGATTGCGCGCCAAGGTGAACACCGGCTCGATACTGCGCGGATCGACGAAGCCCACGGCGAGCGCCTTGGCGTAACCGAGCGCCGCCAGCGTCAGGTTCTCGTCGGCGGCGGCGGAATCGCCGGCGGGGAGTTTCGGCGCGAAGACGTGCGGATCGAGGCCGTGGGCGCGGGCGCCGGCGAGCGCCTCGCTCAACGACCGGGCGAGCGCCGGGGTCCAGGACGACCGCCAGCCCTGCAGTTCGTAAAAGCGCCGCGCAACCGGGTCTGAGAGTCCCTGCCCGACGACGTCGGTCGCGGCGCGCGCCGGCGGGTCGGAGCGGCCGCAGGCGGCGAGGAGCAGGGCGGCGGCGTAAACGCCGAGCGACTGGCGGCGGGTGACCGGTCCAGCGACCGAGGGGGACGACATGGAAAAGGCAACGCGCGAAAGCCGCGCCTGGTGTCACGGTCGGGTGCGGCCAGATGGCTCGGCGCCGGCAACCGGCTGGACCTGCCCCTTGCGTGTCGTCCGGCCTCTCCGTTAGACAGCATCCGCGCGCAACGAGGACGTCATGTCTGACAGCTTCAGGCCATCCCGCCGCCAGATTGTTGCATCGTCCGCAACACTGGGACTTGCGGCCATCGCAAGTCCGGCCCTCGCGCTCTCGACCGGGAGTTCCGTGGTCGATGCGGCGAAGGCGGGGTTGGCGCGGGTTGGCGACCGGATCCTGCACCAGGACGTCGTCGGCGTCGCCGATTTCAGCCCCGCCTCCAGCCAGTCCAGGCTGCACCTCGTGGACATTGCGGCCGGGCGCATCGACAGCGTGCTGGTCGCCCATGGGCGGGGCTCGGACCCGGCCCACACCGGCTGGCTCAGCCGCTTCTCCAACGCGCCCGGCTCGGACTGCACCTCCGAGGGCGCCTATCTCACCGGCGCCGAGTACATCGGCGAGCACGGCCGCTCGATGCGGCTCATCGGCCTCGACCCCACCAACTGCAACGCCGAGCCCCGCGCTGTCGTGGTGCACTCGGCCTGGTACGTCGGGCCGGAGATGATTCGCGCCCGCGGGATGCTCGGGCGGAGCGACGGCTGCTTCGCGGTCGGCGAGACCGACCTTCCGGGCGTGCTCGGACGGCTGGGTCCTGGCCGCCTGCTGGTCGCCGCCAAGCTGTAGCCTTCGCCGACCGAGGGGTCAGGCCCCGGTTTCAGCGTGGGCGTCTATGACCGCGCGCCGCATGTCGTGCTCGTCGGTTCTGGCGGGTCGCGTCCGGTGTTATCAAGGGGCGAGGCGAGGATGAACGATGATCGCCAGCGAGCAGCGGGAAGCCTGGGACCGGGACGGCTATTTCTTCCTGCGCGCCGGCGTCGACCGTGACCTGGCGGCCGCCGTCGAGGCCGAGGTGATCGAGCGCATCCGCGCCGATCCGCCCGACCGGCATCCTGGCAAGGTCACCTACTCTTCCGGCGAGAACCTGCTGATCTTTCCGGAGACCGGCGTCAGTCCCTCCGCGGCCAGCCCGGAAGACTACGTCTCCAAGGTGTTCAACTGCCACGCCGAGGGCCTGTCCCGGACCCTCGCCGAGCAGCCCGCGCTGACCGCCCTGGCCGCCGACCTGCTCGGCCCGGACGTCGACTGCTTCCAGAGCCAGTTCATCTTCAAGAACCCCGGCGTCATCGGCCACCAAGACTCGTATTACTTCAGGTTCGACAAGCAGCCGCAGGTCGGCGTGTGGGTGGCGATGAGCGAGGCGACGCTCGAGAACGGCTGCCTTTGGGTCGTGCCCGGCAGTCACGCCGCGGGCCGCATCTTCGAGCACATCCCGGACCGGCGCCCCACGGCGAACCGCGGATATCTGGAGATCGTCGGCGAGGACACCAGCCGCCGGATTCCCGCGCTGATGGCGCCGGGGGACGTGCTGTTCTTTCACAGCTACCTGATGCACATGTCCACGGACAACGTGGCGGCGAGCCGGCGTTCGGCCATGGTGTATCACTACGGACGCGCCGGCGCGCAGGCGCTCAGTCCCGAGATCGCCGCGGCGCTGTCGAGGGTCAACCGCTGGCTGCCGGTTCGGCGGGGCGCCGAGCCTGTTGCGCAGTAGATCGTCCGCGCTGATATCCTGAGGCGTCATGACCACCGAAACGACGACCGCGTCAGCAACCCGGGCCCCTCGCCTGCATCCGCTCAACCGCGACTTCCGGTGGCGCAACGCCCGCAGCTCCGGCTTGAGGCGGGTGAGCGCCGAGCAGATCGCACAGTTCAACGATCAAGGCTTCTTCGTCTTCCGGAATGCCTTCGCGCCGGACGAGATCGCCGAGGTCACGGCGGCGATCGATCCGCTCGAGCGCGCGACCGACGACTATGTCCGGGAGAAGAAGGGCGGCCGGCATCGGCTCAGCACCACCGGGGCGATCACCTTCTCCGCCCACATCGTCACCAAATCGCCGGTGCTCCAGGCGTTCGCGCGACATCCGGCGATCAAAGACATCTGCCACGACCTCATCGGCGACGACGTCCGGCTCTACTGGGACCAGGCGGTCTACAAGAAGACCGAAAAGCCGCAGGAATTTCCCTGGCATCAGGACAACGGCTACACCTTCATCCAGCCGCAGCAGTACCTGACGTTGTGGATTCCGCTGGTGGACGTCGACGAGGAGAACGGCTGCCCCTGGATCGCGCCCGGGATTCACAAGCTGGGCACGCTCGAGCACTGGATCACCGACATCGGTCTCGTCTGCCTGGAGTCGGCGGCGGACGCGGTCCCCGCCCCGGCGCGCGCCGGCGATATCGTCGTCTTTTCCTCGCTGGCGCCGCACCGCACCGGGCCCAACTTGCGGCCGGGCGACATCCGCAAGGCCTATATCCTGCAATATGCGCCGGATGGCGCGCTCACCACGCTGCCGGACGGCCAGGTGCTCACGCAGTCGGACCCGGCCCGGCAGTTCAAGATTCTCGAGCGCGGGGCCTGACGACCGCGGTCGACGAGGCGGCGGGCTCAGGGTCGAGCGAGCGGCCGCCGCTCGCTGGCGGCGACCGCCTGGACACGACGCCGGGGCCGGCGCAGGAGCTTGGCGATGCGCATCCTTGTCACCGGCGCCGCCGGGTTCATCGGCTTCCACCTCGCCCGCCGGCTGATTGCCGATGGCCACGAGGTCACCGGCCTCGACGGCATGACCCGCTACTACGACGTCGCCCTGAAGCAGGCGCGCCTGG
>DATJRL010000309.1:0-4421 GCA_035504785.1 Caulobacteraceae bacterium | reverse complement strand
AATCTCTTCCGCGGCGACTACATCATCGTCACGAAGTGGTCGTACGGCTGGAGCCAGAAGTCGATTCCGTTCCTCGACCTCATGCAGCCGATCGTGCATGGACGCCTGTTCTTCCAGAAGCCGCGCCGTGGCGACATCGTGGTGTTCGCCCTGCCTCACGACGGGCACACCAACTTCATCAAGCGTCTGATCGGACTGCCGGGCGACCGGGTCCAGATGAAAGCCGGCCGCCTCTACATCAACGGTCAGGAGTTGCCCGAGCAGCCGGCGCCGCTGCCGACGCCCCCGCGCGGGATCACGTTCGACGGCGCGCGGGGCCAGCTCGAGACCAATCCCGAGGGACGCAAGTACCTGACGCAAATCTACGCGAACGGCGACACCGGCGAGCCGTTGCCGAACGCGAACAACACCATCGAGTATGTCGTTCCGCCGCACTGCTACTTCATGATGGGCGACAATCGCGACGATTCCCTCGACAGCCGCTTCGAGCCGGAGCTACCCGAGGGCGATCCGAAGCTCGGCGGCTGCGGCCTCAACAACGGCCTGCCCTCCAGCATCGACAACCCCGGCGTGGGCTTCGTTCCCGAGGAGAACCTGATCGGCAAGGCGCAGCTGGTGCTGATTTCGTGGGACACCGGGGAAAGCGACCAGGACAACGACAAGGCGTCGCTGTTCAAGCCGTGGACCTGGTTCACCGACGTGAGGCTGGGTCGGATGTTCAAGGTGCTGCGTTGAAGCCTGCCCGGCGCGATGGATAAGCGCGCCGCCGCCGTCGCCGACCTCGAACGCCGGTTGGGCCATGTCTTCGCCGACCGCGCACTCCTGGAGCGCGCGCTGACCCACGCCAGCGTCGGGCATGGGGCGCCGGACAACGAGCGGCTGGAGTTCCTGGGCGATCGGGTGCTGGCGCTGGTGATGTCGCAGGCGCTGCTCGAGCGCGATCCCGAAGCGGACGCCGGCCGGCTTTCCAAGCGGCTGCACGTCCTCGTCAGCCGGGAAACCTGCGCCGAGATCGGTCGCGCGCTGGGCATCGGCCCGGCGTTGCGGCTGCCGGGCGGCGAAACCCGCCGCGGGGCGCGCGAACAGACCAGGTTCCTCGCCGACGCCTGCGAGGCGCTGATCGGGGCGGTCTATCTCGACGCCGGCCTGGAGAGGGCGCGGGACCTGGTGCTCGGCCGCTGGGCCCAGGCGCTGGATGCGCCGCACGACGAGCGCGAAGCCAATCCGAAGTCCCGGCTGCAGGAGTGGGCGGCCGCGGCCGGAAAGGGCGCGCCGGCCTACCGTCTGGTCTCGCGCGCCGGTCCCGACCACGCGCCGGAGTTCACCGTCGAGGTCTCGGTGTCTGGGGCCACGCCCGCTCGAGCCAGCGCCGGTTCCCGGCAGGCGGCCGAAAAGGCCGCGGCGTTGGCGCTGTTGCGACGGGAGAATGCGCCGTGACGCGGGCGGGCTTCGCCGCGGTGATCGGCGCCCCGAACGCCGGCAAGTCGACGCTGGTCAACCGGCTGGTCGGCTCGAAGGTGACCATCGTCACTCAGAAGGCCCAGACGACCCGGTTCCCGGTGCGCGGCGTGGCGCTGGAGGGCGAGAGCCAGATCGTGCTGGTGGACACGCCCGGCATCTTCAAGCCGAGGCGGCGGCTGGACCGCGCCATGATCCGCGCCGCCTGGAGCGGAGCGGACGACGCGGACGCCGTCGTGCACCTGGTCGACGCCGAGGCGGAGCTTGCGGTGTCCGCCGGAACCGGCAAGGCCGCGGACCGCCGCGCCGCCGAGGACGTGCGCACCGTGATAGAGCGCCTGAAGAAAGCGGGTCGCAGAGCCATCCTGGTGCTGAACAAGATCGACCGTGTCCGGCGCGACGCTTTGCTGGGCTTGTCACAAACGCTTTTTGAAACAGATGCCTATAGCGAAGTCTTCATGGTCTCGGCCGCCGACGGCTCGGGGGTCGACGACCTGAAGCGCCGGCTCGCCGCGCTGATGCCGGAGGGGCCGTGGCTCTACCCGGAGGACCAGGCGGCGGACCTGCCGCAGCGCCTGCTCGCCGCCGAGATCACCCGCGAGAAGCTCTACCTCCGCGTCCACGAGGAGTTGCCTTACTCGGCCAGCGTCGAGACCACCCGGTTCGAGGCCCACAAGGACGGCGGCGTGCGGATCGAGCAGACGATCTACGTCGAGCGCGACGGCCAGCGCGCGATCCTGATCGGCAAGGGCGGCGCGACGCTGAAGTGGATCGGCCAGGCCGCGCGGCAGGACCTCGCCGAGATCCTCGGCCGGCCCGTGCATCTCTTTCTGACCGTGAAGGTCAAGGCCAACTGGGCCGACGACCGCAGCACCTACCGCGACCTGGGGCTGGATTTCGACGTTTAGGGTTCAGTTCGAGGGGTCGCACAGGCGACAGCGGGCGGCCCGACGCAGGCCTGTCGGAGCGAGCGCATCGATCCCCTTCTCCCGCAGGCGGGGGCAGAAGGACGCTGGGACTATGCGGAAGGTGCGCCCGACCACTACCCTGCGCGCATGGAGTTCGAGGACGACGCCTTCGTGCTCTCGGCGCGGGCGCACGGCGAGACCGGCGCGATCGTCGAGCTGATCACGGCGCGGCACGGCAAGTACGCCGCCCACGTCGCCGGCGCGGCGTCGCGGCGGATCAAGCCGTTCCTCCAGGCGGGCGCCCGGGTTCTTTTCAGCTACCGCGCCCGCACCAGCGACCAGTTAGGCGCGGCGACGCTGGAGCCGGTCGGGGAGGGGCCGTCGGCGCTGTTCGACGACCGCCCGGCGCTGGCGGGCCTGGCGTCCGCCGCCGCGGTCGCGGCCGGGGCGCTGCCGGAGCGGGAGCCGCATCCAGGCGCCTATCTCGGCTTCGAGGCCCTGCTCGCGGTTCTGGCCGCGCCCGACATCTGGCCAGCCGTCTACGTGCGCTTCGAGGCGGGGTTGCTCGCCGATCTCGGGTTCGGGCTCGACCTCTCCAAGTGCGCGGTCACCGGCGCTCTGGACAACCTCATCTACGTCAGCCCGCGCACCGGCCGCGCCGTGAGCGCCGAAGCCGGCGCCGACTACGCCGCCAGGTTGCTCGCCCTGCCCCCGTTCATGCTCTCGGCCCAGGGCGGATTGCGGCCCGGCGACGTGGGCGCGGGCCTTACGCTGACCGCGCATTTCCTGGAGCGTTTCGTCTTCTCGCCCCTCAACCGCCCGCTGCCGCCGGCGCGTCATTGGCTGGTGGATCGCCTGTCCGAGGCGGAGCGGCTCTAAACTTCAAAAGCCGATAGAATTTCTGGGAATAGCCAAGCTGGCGAGCGGCGCGCGCCCGTGAGACATTCCCGACACCCCGAGGGGGATAGGCGCGTCCTCGTCGGACGGCCCGCGCGCGGAATGGGGATTGCGCCAATGGACCTGTTGACTTCGCTGAAGCCGCTCTACGCGCTTTCGGGGTTTGTCGTCGGCGTCCTGGTCGGGCTGACGGGCGTCGGCGGCGGGTCGTTGATGACCCCTTTGCTGGTGCTCCTCTTCGGCGTCCATCCCACCACCGCGGTCGGGACCGACCTGCTCTACGCCGCGGCCACCAAGACCGTTGGAACCGGCGTGCACGGGTTCAAGCGGACCGTGCAATGGAGCATCGTCGGCCGTCTCGCGATCGGCAGCGTGCCGGCCACCGCGGTCACGCTGTGGTTCTTGTCACGGCAGGGCAAGCACGCAGCTTCGGCCGACAGCCTGGTCACAACGGCCCTCGGAGCGGCGTTGATCGTAACGGCGATCGCCGTGCTGTTCCGCAAGACAATCGTTGCTTTCGTGCTCGCCCGAACCGGCGAGCTGTCGCCCCGATACGCGACCGGCCTGACCATTCTGCTGGGAGCGGTGCTCGGCGTTCTGGTGTCGCTGACGTCGGTTGGCGCGGGCGCCCTCGGCATGACCGTTCTGCTGATCCTCTATCCCAAAGCGGACATCGCCAAACTCGTCGGGTCCGACATCGCCCACGCCGTGCCTTTGACCCTGCTGGCTGGGCTGGGCCACTGGATGATGGGCTCGGTGGATTGGCGCATGCTCGTCTCGCTGCTCTCGGGATCGATTCCCGGGATCATCCTGGGGAGCTTGCTCGCGGCCCGCACCCCGGATGGCGTTCTGCGCACCGTGCTGGCGGCCGTTCTGGTCGTCGTGGGCGTCAAGATGCTGACCTGATCGAACGCGTTGGCGGTGGCCGCAGCCGCCGCTCCGGCGATCTCACTCCGCTAGACAGAATCTCGGCGCGGGGCCATTGCCGGCGTCATGGACGATGCGCCGCTTCCGCCGGCAGATGGCGGCCGGATACTCGATGAGCCGCTGACGGAAGCGCTCTCGCGCCGCTACCTGGCCTACGCGCTCTCTACTATCACCATGCGCGCCCTGCCGGACGTGCGCGATGGGCTGAAGCCGGTGCACCGGCGGCTGCTC
>DATJRL010000308.1:0-3868 GCA_035504785.1 Caulobacteraceae bacterium | reverse complement strand
TACAGGGGCATGCGCACGCTGATCATCGGCGTCGACCGCCTCGACTACTCCAAGGGGCTCGGCGAGCGCCTGTCGGGCTTCGAGCACTATCTGACGACGAATCCGGACATGGCGTCGAAGGTGCTCTTTCTGCAGATCGCGCCGACATCGCGCGCCGGCGTCCCGGCCTACCAGGCTCAGCGGGAGATCCTGTTCTCGCAAGCCGGCCGGATCAACGCGACCTGGGCCGATATCGATCACGCGCCGGTGCTGTGCCTGAATCGCCATTTCTCGCGCGCCGAACTGGCGGGCGCCTATCGCGCCGCGCGGGTCGGCCTGGTGACGCCCTTGCGCGACGGCATGAACCTGGTCGCGAAAGAGTACGTGGCGGCGCAAGACCCGGAGGATCCCGGCGTTCTCATCCTCTCGCGCTTCGCCGGCGCGGCGCGCCAGATGCGTTCGGCGCTGGTGGTGAATCCGTACGACACGGCGGAGGTTGCCGGGGCGCTGGCCCATGCGCTCGCCATGCCGCGCGCCGAGCGGCGAAGCCGATGGCGATCGCTCATGGATGGCGTTGCGAGCGACGACGTACATGCGTGGCGCGACGACTTCCTTTCCGCCCTGGAGAACGTCCGCGAGCCGCCGGTGAGGCGCCCAGCGTCGGCCAATGGACAACTGACGCCCCTCCACGCCCTGGAGCGACGCGCCGGACCGAAACGGCTGCGGGTGCTGCGGCCTGGAGCGCCGGACGACGGCGCGGTCGGCGGTTGGCCGGCCCGGTCCGCGTGAGCGCGGCGGCGGAACCCTTCGCAAGCGCACGGAGTTAGCTTGGTGACGGCTGGTCGGGGCATGGAGAAAGCCATGCGCACCGCCTCTTCAGGTCCTGACCTGATCATGGAGCTTCGGCCCTCGAACGAGGCGCCGGAGGAAGAAGCGCCACCCATGGCCGACCAGATTTCCGCGCCGGACGACCATCGTCTGGATCGGCTCGGCCGGTTTGTCGCCATGGCGGTCGCCCTCGCCGCCATCTGCGTCGGCATCTTGTTCGGCGTCGAGTTGACCCGACCGGGGCCGCTTTTCACCAAGAACGTCGCGTCCCCGCCCGCCGTGGCGTCGGCGCGGGGGTAAGCGATCCCCGCGGAAGGACCGTCGAACGTTTCGAACGGGCCGTGTCGACGCGTTGAGGCGCGCCTTACGATCTACCGAGCCTTAGACGACTCGCTCACGGAATGAGAAGTCTGTGGCCGATAGGCGACTTTCGGCCACATTGTGTCAGACCCGTTGCTTCCGAGCGCGATGCTAACACTTTAGACCGACTCATCCACCGGCAAGCCGCCGCCGACCGTTGCTATCGAGCGAGAGGCCATGAACACTTGTCCGTAGCAGGATGAACATAAGCCAATCGAGGGACGGCATGTTGCAATACGCCGTGACGCTCAAAGGCGGCGAGTGGTGCTTGTTCCGGAACGGGGACATCCTCATGCGCGGCATGTCGCGCTCGCGCGCCGTCGAACGCGCCGAGGACCTCGCCGCCGAAGCGCGCGAAGCCGGCGCCGAGGTCGAACTCCTATTGCAGGACTACTTCGGGCTGTTGCGCCGCCGCCGACTGCCCTGACTGGCGCTCAGTCGCCGATCGGGGCCGTTCGACGGCCGGCCCTCGACAGGGGTTGCCCGTATTTCGCTCGGTTTGCCGGCGTGTCGGGCACCGGCGGACTGGCGACGAGCACGTGCCGGTCGCCGTTGGCGTCGGTGGTCACGGTGACGATCGCGTTGGCGGGTTCCGTGGTCATGGCGCTCGCCAACGTGGCGCGGTCGATCGCCGCGGGCGCGGACTGGCCCTGCGACACGGGCGGCGCCGTGGCGGAGGTCGCCGGCGACGACGCACTCGGCTGGGCGTGCGCGGCGCCAATCGCTGCGCCGGACGCCGCCGCGACGAACGTGGCCGTCAGAACGGCTGAGAATTTGCTCATGTGGCCTCTCCCGCTGGATTCCAGCTGTGGGTCTTTGCGCCAGGACGAACGAACAAGCGGAGGTTTCGATCCCATACCCCGCGAACAAACTTCGGCGGTTGGAACCCCGCCGTCGCCGACGCCAGGCGGGACGCGCACGACTATTCCGTGGGCCGCTTTGCTTCGGGTCGGCTCAGGCCCTCGAAGAAGTACTCGATCGGAACATCCAATACGCCGGCGATCCGCCACAGCGTGACCGCGGACATCTTGTTGATGCCGTACTCGTACTTGTGAATCTGCTGAGTCCGCATGCCAAGGCCGACCGCGAGCTGCCGCTGAGTGAGGTTGATCAGCCGTCGCCGTCGACGCAGTTGCCGTCCGAGGTGCATGTCAACATCAAATTGCATTCTTGCTACGTCACACGTCCAACGGGTGCTAGGCCCGCCAATATGGCAACGCCCGTCGCCGCGAATCGATCCCGAACGCCGTTACGGCTGGGGCCCTTCGGGGAGCCCGGAACCCGCGCGGACGGCGGCCGGTGGCTTAACCATATGTTCAGCGAACATCGACTTTGCTTCGATCCATGGGCTGGGGCGTCGGCCAGAACGGCCACGCGCCCCTTCGCTGGGAAGGGTGAGACCATGACAGGTCTTGTGGGACAGGCGTGTGAATGCGCGCTGCCGCTGCCGGGGCCAAACTCGACGGGCGACGAACTGTTTCGCCTGGGGCTGCTCTATTCGACCGGACAGGGCGGCGCGCCGCTCGATTTCGTTTCCGCGCACATGCTGTTCAATCTCGCGGCGATGCGCGGCTCGATGGAGGCCAAGGTTTACCGCAAGGAGCTCAGCCGCGAGATGGACCCGGCCGACGTCGCCGAGGCGCAACGCGCCGCGCGGCAGTGGCTGGCCGAGGGCTGAGCCGCAACGTCTCGCCAAGCTCCCGCCCGCCGCGGCGCACGGCGAGGGCGCCCAGCCGGAGTTCGACACCGGCCGCGCGGAGCGCCGGCGTAAACTTCGGTCGAAGTGGCGGGATGCGCGCCGCGGTCAGGCGGCCGCCCACTCGCCGATGCAGCGCTCGAGGTCGGTCAAGTTCCGCCGGATCTCGTCGAAGGCGAAGCCGAGCGCGAAAAGCTGCTCCAACTGGCTGGTCGATAGCGTGCGCGTGAGACCCGCTTCGCGCATGGCCGCGACCTCCGACATATAGGCGTCGATCTGAGGCTCCACCTGGGCGGCGGCGGGCGGCGGCCGTCGCGTCGACAGCGCCCGGGCGCTTGCGGCGAGGTAGGCGGCGGCGCTCGATCCGAACGCCGCCGCCAGCGGCGCCAGCCGACCCACGATCGTGTCCGGCAGCGGCTCGGCCGCCGCGCGCCCGACGATGACGAGATCGTGGCGAAGCCTGAGCATGGTCCGCGACAGCGGCGCGGGGTCCGATCGCGACGTGAAGCTCAGCGCCTCCTCGTGCTTCGCATCGGCCACGGCGAGGTCGAAGGCGGCCACGGCGGGACCGAGCGCGTCCTGCACGCGCCGCGCCTCCGCGGGGTCGGATCGCTGCGACAGGCCCACGAGCAGAACCGGCAGCGCGTCGGCGAGACGTTCCAGAGCCGCGGCGGCGGCTTGCCGGCCGCGCGCCTGGGCGCTTTCCGGCACGACCAGCAGGGATACCGCCACCGCCACGCCGCCGCCGAGCGCCACCTCGACGAGGCGCGTCGTCGCGGCCGCCATCGGGCCTTGACCCTGCTCGCCGGCCAAGAGCAGCACGATCACCGCCGTGAACGGCGCGACGCGGAAGACCGAAGAACTGGCGGCCGCAAACGCGAGCGGCGCGATGGCGAGCGCGAGCGCCACCCCCATCGAAACGGGTGCGCCATGAGGCAGGAGCAGGGCGACAAGCGTGGCGTAGACGGCGCCCGCGAGCGTGCCCAGCAGGTACTCGAGCGAGGC
>DATJRL010000307.1:0-4499 GCA_035504785.1 Caulobacteraceae bacterium | reverse complement strand
GACGTTGATGATGGCTTGGGTGTGCAGGCTCATCCCACGCTCCCTTCGAGGGAGATGGCGACCAGCTTCTGGGCTTCGACGGCGAATTCCATCGGCAGCTCCTGCAGCACGTCGCGGACGAAGCCGTTGACCAGGAGCTGGACCGCCTCCTCCTGCGAGAGGCCGCGCTGCATGGCGTAGAACAGCTGGTCGTCGGAAAGCTTGGTGGTCGTGGCCTCGTGCTCGAACTTGGCCGAGCCGTTGCGCGCCTCGATGTAGGGCGTGGTGTGCGCCGCGCAGGACTTGCCGATCAGCAGGGAGTCGCACTGGGTGAAGTTGCGGGCGCCCTTGGCCTTGGGGTGCGCCGAGACCAGGCCGCGGTAGGTGTTGGACGAGCGCCCGGCCGAGATGCCCTTGGAGATGATCCGCGAGCGGGTGCCCGCGCCCAGGTGGATCATCTTGGTGCCGGTGTCGGCCTGCTGGCGGTTGTTGGTGATGGCGATCGAATAGAACTCGCCGCTGGAGCCTTCGCCGCGCAGCACGCAGGAGGGATACTTCCAGGTGATCGCCGAGCCGGTCTCCACCTGGGTCCAGCTCACCTTGGAGCGGTCGCCGCGGCAGTCGGCGCGCTTGGTGACGAAGTTGTAGATGCCGCCCTTGCCGCTGGCGTCGCCCGGATACCAGTTCTGCACCGTCGAGTACTTGATCTCGGCGTCCTCGAGCGCGACCAGCTCGACCACGGCGGCGTGCAGCTGGTTCTCGTCACGCATCGGCGCCGTGCAGCCTTCGAGGTAGGAGACGTAAGACCCCTTGTCGGCGACGATCAGCGTCCGCTCGAACTGGCCGGACTCGGCCGCGTTGATGCGGAAATAGGTGGAGAGCTCCATCGGACAGCGCACGCCAGGCGGCACGTAGACGAAGCTGCCGTCGGAGAAGACCGCGCTGTTCAGGCAGGCGAAGTAGTTGTCCGACACCGGCACCACCGAGCCCAGGTATTTCTTCACCAGCTCGGGATGCTCGCGGATCGCCTCGCTCATCGAGCAGAAGATGACGCCGGCGGCCGCCAGCTCCTTCTTGAAGGTGGTGACCACAGAGACACTGTCGAAAACCGCGTCCACCGCGTACTTCGGCGCGCCCTCGACGCCCGCCAGCACCTCCTGCTCCTTCAGCGGGATGCCGAGCTTGGCGTAGGTGGCCAGCAGCTCCGGATCGACCTCGCCCAGGCTCTTGGGGCCGTCCTTCCGCTTCGGCGCGGCGTAGTAGTAGGCGTCCTGGTAGTCGATGCGCGGGAACTTGACCCGCGCCCAGGTCGGCTCGTCCAGCGCCAGCCAGCGCTCGAAGGCGCCGAGCCGCCACTCCAGCATCCACGCCGGCTCGTTCTTCTGGGCCGATATGTAGCGGATGGTGGCCTCGGAGAGGCCCTTGGGGGCGAACTCCTGAGCGATTTCGGTGACGAAGCCGTGCTTGTAGCGCTCCAGCGTCTCGACGTGTTCGATGGTCTGCTTGACCGCGGGCATCTACTCAAACCTCCGCCGGCGCGCGGCGCCTGGCATTGTGCCGGGCGAAACTTTCCGCCCAGGCCGCCCCACAGGCCGTCCAGTCGGCCGCCGTCGTCGCCCAGCCGCCGCTGACTCGGATGGCGTAGGGCGCCAGGTCGTCCCGGCCCATCGCCTCGATCACCCGGCTCGCCTTCACCTTGCCCGACGAGCAGGCCGAGCCGGCGCTCACCATAACCCCCGCCAGATCGAGCCCCATCACCTGCAGCTCCGAGCCGAAGCCCGCGATCGCGAAGCACAGGGTCTGCGGCAGGCGCGGCGCACGCTCGCCCAGCACTTCGGCGCCGGCCGCCTTGACCTCGGCCGCCAGCTCGTTGCGCCAGACGGCCTGCGCGGCCATCGCCGGCAGTTCGCCCAGCGCCACGGCCGCGGCCGCGCCGAAACCGGCGATCCCGGGGACGTTCTCGGTGCCGGCCCGGCGTCCGCGCTCCTGCCCGCCGCCGTGCAGGCGCCGCGACAGCGTGGCCCGCGGCCCCGCCGCCAGCGCGCCGACGCCCTGCGGGCCGCCGAGCTTGTGCGCCGCCAGCGTCAGCGTGTCCGCGCCCAAGGCGCTGAAGTCGACGCCGATCTTGCCCGCGGCCTGCACCGCGTCCACGTGCAGCCAGCCGCCCGCCGCGCGCACCAGCTCCGAGGCTTCCGCCACCGGCTGGATGACCCCGGTCTCGTTGTTGGCCAGCATCAGGCAGACCAGCGAGCGCGGTCCGGACGCCAGGCGATCGGCGAGCCAGGCGAGATCGGCGATCCCACGTTCGTCCACCGGCCAGGTTTCCAGCGGCAAACCGGTCGCCCGGGCGTTCTCGATCACCCCGTCGTGCTCGGTGGCGCCGACGATGATCCGCTGCACGCCCGCGGCGGCGGCGCTTTCGATGGCGAGGGCGTTGGCCTCGGTGCCGCCGCTCAAGAAGGTCACGCCGCCGGGCAGCACGTTCACCAGCCGCGCCACGTCGGCCCGCGCCTGCTCCACCGTCGCCCGCGCGGCGCGGCCGAGCGCATGCACCGAGGAGGGATTGCCGCCCGCCTCCAGGGCGCGCGTCATCGCGGCGACCGCCTCGGGCCGCACCTTCGCCGTCGCATTGTAGTCGAGATAAATCACGCCGCCCGCGCCTCCTCGCGGCCCAGGCGGCCGTTCAGCACGTCGGCCAGCGACACGCTCGCCAGGTAGGCCTGGATGCGCCGGCCGGTCTCGTCCCAGAGATCGTGGGTGAGGCACCGCGCCCCGTCCCGCATGCAGCCCACGGCGCCGCCGACGCACCGCGTGGCGCGCAGCGGCTCGTCGACGGCGGTGACGACGTCGGCGACGGTCGTCTCGGCGGCCGACCTGGCCAGCCGATAGCCGCCGCCGGGCCCGCGCTGCGCGGTCACCAGACCGCGCCGCTTCAACCTGGCGAACAGCTGCTCGAGATAGGCCTGGGAGATCTGCTGGCGCGCGGCGATTTCGGCCACCGACACCGCCTTCTCGCCCGCTCGCAGCGCGAGATCGGTCATCGCCATCACGGCGTAACGTCCCTTGGTCGAAAGCTGCATGGTCGCCTGCCGCTATTTTCTCGCAATTTCCAGTCGGCTTTTGCTAAAGCCGCGGCCCCAGGGGGCTCGGCCCCGACCGGAACGCCTCATAGGGGCATGTAAGAAAACCAAGCGCCGTGGTCAACTATTCCGCGGACCCGCGAGTCTGAAGGACGCCATGCCCGAACTGGTTCTCACCGGCGCCGCCGGCCGGATCGAAGCTCAGTATTCCCCCCGCAAGGACGAAGCCGCACCGATCGCGCTGATCCTGCATCCGCATCCCAAGGCCGGCGGGCACATGAACAACCCCGTGGCCGTGCAGCTCTTCCACCTGTTCATGAAGCGCGGCTTCACGGTGCTGCGGTTCAACTTCCGCGGCGTCGGCCGCAGCCAGGGCGAATTCGACGCCGGCATCGGCGAGCTCGCGGACGCCGCGACGGCGCTCGACTGGCTGCAGTCCACCAACCCCGCCGCCAGCCAGTGCTGGGTGGCCGGCTACTCCTTCGGCGCCTGGATCGGCATGCAGCTGCTGATGCGTCGCCCCGAGACCGACGGCTTCATCTCCGTCTCGCCGCCCACCAACACCTACGACTTTTCGTTCCTGGCCCCCTGCCCGGCGTCCGGCCTGATCCTGCACGGGTCGGCCGACACCATCACCCAGCCGATCGAGGTCGAGCGCGTGGTCTCCAAGCTGCGCACCCAGAAGGGCATCGTCATCGACTACGACCTGGTCGAGGGCGCCGGCCACTTCTGGGCCGAGCAACTGCCGGAGGTGGAAAGGCGCGTCGGCGCCTACCTCGACCGGCGGCTGGCGGCCGAGCCGGCGTAACCTTCAACTCTCCAACCGCATCAGCGAACTCCGATAGACGGGGTGCGCGCTCACCGCTCTGGCGAATTTCGCATCGGCCGTGACGAGTAGAGAGCGCTCGGCAAGCGCGACCGCAAGATAGAGCGCATCGTAAGCAGAGCAGTCCAGCTCGCTTGCGATCGTGTGGGCGGCTGAGACGTGCGGCCGGATAGGCACGCCGCGTAGAGGGACCGACTCGAGCACAATAAACGCTTCGGCGACATCCTCTGCCGACAGGAGACCTCGCCGGCGCTTGGTTCGAAGAACATTGGCGCATTCGATGAACAGCAGGTCGGGGGCAGCCAAGAGTTCATCGGCTATCAGACGCTTGGCCGCCTCCGTCCCATCCTCCAGAAGCAGCCATTTAACCGCGACACTTGCGTCGACGATCAGCGTCATGCGTCCTCGATGTCGTCGCGCGCGCGGTCACGCCTCAATATCTCCAGCGAACTCTCGCCCGGCAATCGTCCGATCCGGGCGTGGAGCGCATCGATCCGCCTGAGAGCTTCCTCTCTCGAGACACCCACCGCGGCGGCGAGCGCGCGACGCGCTTCTTCCTCGACCGATGAGCCACGCTCCCGGGCCCGGCCGCGCAGCGCGTCGAGGACGGCGTC
>DATJRL010000306.1:0-4070 GCA_035504785.1 Caulobacteraceae bacterium | reverse complement strand
GTGGCGTGGCTGCGCGGCATGTTCGCCTTCGCCTGCTGGGACCCGAAGGAGCGCCGGCTCCTGCTGGCCAGGGATCCCCTGGGCATCAAGCCTCTCTACCTGGCGCGCTCGTCCGATCCCGATGCGGGCTGGTCCGTGGCCTTCGCCTCGGAGCTTCGCGCTTTATTGGCCTCCGGGCTCTTGGGCACCCCTCGCCTCGACCCGCAGGCCGTGGCCAGCAGCGTGTGGAACGGCTTCATCGTCGGGCCTGGCGCCGTGGTGAAGGGCGTCGACTTGCTCTGGCCGGGCCGGCTGCTGGAGTTCGACGGCGAGGGCAGGGAGGTTCGCCAGCACGACTTCTGGCGTATCCCCGACCGTGCTCCCGATCCGATCACGGATGAGGATAATCTCGCCGCCGTTCTGGACGAGGGGCTCAAGCTTCACCTCGCGAGCGACGTGCCCCTGGCGATCCTGCTCTCGAGCGGCGTCGACTCCTCCGCCGTCGCCAATCTCGCCCAGCGCGCGGCCCAAAGCCCTGTCCACACCTTCACCCTCGCTTTCGAGGAAGATGAGCTGAACGAGGGACCCATCGCGCGGCGGATCGCCGCCGCCATCGGGACCCACCACCACGAGGTCGTGCTGACGGAGGGGCGGTTCGTCGACAACCTGGACGCCGCCCTGGACAGCCTGGACCAGCCGACCTTCGACGGACTGAACGCGTATTACATTTCGAGCGCGATTCGCTCGGCCGGGTTCACCGTCGCGCTTTCGGGCACGGGCGGCGACGAGCTCTTCGGAGGTTACACATCATACCGCGACCTGCCGGTGCTGCATCGCTGGTCGCAGCGCGCCGCGTGGGTGCCGAGGAGTCTGCAAACAGCAGCGGCGAAACTGGCCACCTGGCCATTGCGACGCTCCAGCGGGACGCTGGCGCCTCAGACGCGTTGGGCCAAGCTTCCCGAGATGGTGCGCCATGGCGATGATCTGCTGGCGCTCTACCAGCTTGCCTATGCGCTCTTCCTGCCCGGATTCCAGGATGAGCTTCTCGCGCCAAGCTTTGCGGAACCGCTAGCCGACGGCTTGCCGTTGGCGATGCGGCAACGGATAACCGCCGAAAGTCGGGGCCGCACGCCGCTCTCGGCCATCAGCGTCATGGAGCAGCGCCTTTTCCTCGGCGAGCGGCTCTTGCGCGACAACGACGTCGCCAGCATGGCTTCGTCGTTGGAGCAGCGGGTGCCTCTGGTGGACCAGGTCCTGCTCGAAAGTGTGGATCGAATGCCCGATCAGGCGCGCTACCAGCCGCTGGGCGGGAAGACCATGCTGCGGCGCATCGGTCTGCGCGGCCTTGATCCGGCGCTGTTCGAGCGGCGCAAGAGCGGATTCGTCCTGCCGTTCAATCGCTGGATTCGACGCGGCCTCAAGGACGCCATGGATGAGACGCTGCGCGACCCGCAGGCGATCGCCCCAGTCGGGCTCGATCCTGTGGCGGTGGGGAGGCTCTGGCGCGCCTTTCTCGAGGGGGCGCCCGGCATGTATTGGTCGCGGATTTGGTCGGTCTATGTCTTCATCCGTTGGTGCCATCGCAACCGGGTTTTCCGTTGAATCTTCATCCGGTCCGAAGGCTTCCCCACCTATGAGAGCAAAACGGAGTCCAGACCGCCTGAACATCCTTTACGTTTCTCAGATGCCGGCCAGCCCTCCGCGCTTTGGCGCCCAAGCGCGAATCCATGGGCTGATGACTCAACTCGCCCGACGCCATAATCTGACCGCCGCAACGCTGGTCGACGATGAGTTTGACGTCGATGAGTGCCGCCGCGCGATGCAGGCCTACTGCCGCGAAGTGGTGATGGTCCCCAACCCTCGTGGTCGGCAGGGCCTCGCCAAACGGCTGCTGCAGATCCGGTCCCTGACTTCGATCCGAAGCTTCGAACGCCTGCGATTCACAGTGCCGGAGCTGCAGCAAGGCCTGGATCGGATCCTGCGCGCCGAACGGTTCGACCTCGTCAATCTCGAGTTCCCATATCTTGGGCACTACGATCTGCGCCAGGCTCCGCCCGGAAAGAAGCGGCCGGCCCTGGTGGTGGATTCACACGAGATCGCCCATGACCTGGAGCGGCAGTTCGCCCGGGCCGGGACCGCGCCAGGTCGTCGTCTCTATGCCGGGGCCAACTGGCGCAAGCTGCGGCGGGAGGAGTTGGGGACCTACCGCAAGGCTGACGGCGTTTATCTATGCAGCGCTGCGGATGAACGGCGCCTGCGCAATGAGGCGCTCGGCGTGCCTACGACGGTCGTTCCCAACGCGGCCGACGTCGAGTATTATCAGCCGCGCTCAACCGATCCCGCGCCCGACGGCCGGACTGTGGTCTATTTCGGACTCCTCTCGACAGTCCCCAACGTCGACGGCGTGCTTCATTTTGTGGAAGATATCTGGCCTCGCATCGCCGCGGCGCGTGCCGACGCGCGTCTCAAAATCATCGGCGGGCGGCCGCCGCCGTCGCTCCAGGCGCTGGCCGGGCCTCGGGTCGAGCTGACGGGTTTTGTGTCGGACCTGCGGCCTCATCTTGCGGCGGCCGCGGCCGTGGTCGTGCCGCTACGCCTGGGCGGCGGCACCCGTCTCAAGATCGTCGAGGCAATGGCCATGGGTAAGGCCATCGTCTCGACGAGGCTGGGCGCGGAAGGAATCGATGCTGTCCAGGGCCGAGACATCCTGCTCGAGGACCAGCCGGCGGCCTTTGCGGACGCCGTGGTCCGGCTGCTGGCGGAGCCGAGCCTGGCGGCGGCCATCGGCCGGTCCGCGAGGCGACTCGCGGTCGATCGGTATAGTTGGAGCGAGGCGGCGCGGACGCTGGAAGGGTTCTATCATCAAGTGCTGGAGAACGCTTCGTGAAGGCCGCGCTCATCGGGGCAGGACAGATCGCCAAGCAGCACCTGTCCTGCCTGAAGACCTTGCCAGGCGTCGAGCTGGCGGCCATTTGCGACCTCTCGCCGGCCGCGGCGGAGGCTGCGGCCGAGAGATATGGCGTCCGTTCCTGGTTCACCGATCATCGGGCCATGCTGGACGAGGCTCGACCCGACGTCGTCCACGTGACTACGCCGCCGACCTCCCACTTCAGGCTTTCGATGGACTCGCTCGACGCCGGCGCCCACGTCATCGTCGAGAAGCCGGCCACCCCCGCCTTCGAGCAATTGGATGCGTTGGTCCGGCGCGCCAGGGAGGCCGATCGCCATTTCGTCGAGGACTACAACTACCTCTTCAATCGAGCCCCGCAGGAGATTTTGCGACGCATCGAGTCCGGCGAGTTTGGGGCAGTGACGCATGTGGAAGTGCTCATCTGCCTCGATATCCTTGGCCCCAGCGGCTTTGCCGACCCCAACTCGCCGCACCCGGCGCTTGCGCTGACCGGCGGCGCCATCGCCGATTTTCTGCCCCATCTGGCGTCGCTGGCGTATCTCTTCGTTGGCACCCACCGCGCCGCTCACTCGGTCTGGGCCAAGCGCAAGCCCTCGGTCCTGCCGTTCGACGAGTTCCGCGCCGTGGTGGAGGCGGAGCGCGGGACTGCGGCTCTCGGTTTCAGCTCCAATTCGCAGCCGGACGCGTTCTGGCTGCGGGTCTATGGCGAGCGAATGCAGGCGACCGCCAATCTGTTCGAAACCCGGCTCACGTTAGACGGACCCCGCGCCGCGCCCAAGCCGCTGCGACCCTTCTTCAGCGGCCTCGAGGAGGGGAAGACCATCCGGCGCGCCGCGGTGGCGACGCTCTTACGCAAGTTCAAGGGTCCGGGGACATATGAGGGGCTTTGGGAGCTCCTTGCCCGCACATACGGGGCGCTGGCGGACGGGACGGCGCCGCCGGTCACCGCGAGCCAGGTCCTCGCGGTCAACGAGATGGTCGAGGCTCTCAAGCCCAAGGAGCAGCGGCCATGAAGGCGCTTGTCACCGGCGCGAACGGGTTCCTCGGCCGGCGCGTGGTCGCCGCGCTGCTGGCGCGGGGCGTGGAGGTTCGCGCCATGGTCCGCCCGGCGGCGCGTGTAGAAGGGCTCGGGTGGCCATCCTCAGTTGAGGTTTTCAAGGCCGACCTGCGCGCCTCTCGC
>DATJRL010000305.1:0-6345 GCA_035504785.1 Caulobacteraceae bacterium | reverse complement strand
CGCCGAGGAACTTGCGTCGGAGGCCGGCGTTCCGTTCCACGGCGTGTGGCTCGAGGGCCGGCCCGAGCTGTTGCGCGCGCGGCTGGATGCGCGACGCGGCGACGCCTCGGACGCCGACGCCGCGGTGCTCGCCGAGCAGCTAACGCGCGAGACCGGGCCGATCGGCTGGCCGATCGCCGACGCCGGCGACCATGACGCCGCCGCGGCGCGCCTCTTGGCGCAGACCCTCGACAATTGACGCGCGAGCGCTCGAACGCTCTTGTTCGCGCGAAGAACGATCAGGGAGGACGCCCATGCTCGGGCTCATGCAGGACTGGCCGCTGACGCTGGACAAGGTCATCGACCACGCCGCCACGTGGCATGGCGCGCGCGAGGTGGTGAGCCGCTCCGTCGAGGGGCCGATCGTACGGACCACCTACGCCGACATCCGACAGCGCGCCAAGCGGCTCTCCAACGCCCTGAAGGCGCTCGGCGTCGAGCCCGGCGACCGCGTGGCGACGCTGGCGTGGAACTCCGCGCGCCACCTCGAGACCTGGTACGCGGTCATGGGGATCGGCGCGGTCTGCCACACGCTGAACCCGCGGCTGTTCCCCGACCAGCTCTGCTACATCATCGGCCACGCCGAGGATAAGGTGCTGTTCACCGACCTCACCTTCCTGCCGACGATTATCGAGCGGCGGGCGGACATGAAGAGCGTCGAGCAGGTGGTCGTCATGACCGACGATGGCCATATGGCGAGCGTCGGCCTGGACGGCGCGCTCTGCTTCGAGACGCTCGTCGATCAGCACTCGGACGACTGCGCCTGGGGCGGGTTCGACGAGAACACGGCCGCGGGGCTCTGCTACACCTCCGGGACGACCGGCAATCCGAAGGGCGTGCTCTACTCGCACCGCACCAACTTCCTGCACACGCTGGTGACGCTGCAGAACGACGTCATGGGCCTGTCGGTGCGCGACGTGGTGCTGCCGGTGGTGCCGATGTTCCACGCCAACGCCTGGGGTCTGGCGTTCTCCTGCCCGGCGGTGGGCTGCAAGATGGTGATGCCGGGGCCGAAGCTGGACGGCGCCTCGGTGCACGAGCTGCTGGAAACCGAGGACGTCACCTTCTCGGCCGCGGTGCCCACCGTGTGGCAGATGCTGCTCCAGCACCTGCGCTCCAGCGGCGAGAAACTCAGCACCCTGAAGCGCGTGGTGATCGGCGGCTCGGCTGTGCCCGAGAGCCTGGTGCGCGCCTTCCGGGACGAGTTCGGCGTCGACGTCACCCACGCCTGGGGCATGACCGAAACCTCGCCGCTCGGCACCCTTTCGGTGCCGACGCCCGAAGTGCTGGCCATGCCGGCGGAGCAGCAGCTGCAGTACAAGCTCAAGCAGGGCCGCCCGCCGCTGGGAGTCGAGCTGAAGCTCGCCGACGACGAAGATCGTCCCCTGCCGCGCGACGGCCACACCTTCGGGCATCTGAAGGTGCGCGGGGCCGCGGTCGCCGGCGCCTACTTCAAGGGCGAGGGCGGCGACATCCTCGACGACGAGGGCTTCTTCGACACCGGCGATGTCGCCACGATCGACGAGCTCGGCTACATGCAGATCACCGACCGCGCCAAGGACGTGATCAAGTCCGGCGGCGAGTGGATCTCCACCATCGAGATCGAGAACCTGGCCGCGGGCCACCCCAAGGCGCTGATCGCCGCCGTGATCGGCGTCGCCCACCCGAAATGGGACGAGCGGCCGCTGCTCCTTGTGCGCCTCAACGACGGTGAAACCGCGACGCGCGAGGAGTTCCTCGCTTATCTCGACGGCAAGATCGCCCGCTGGTGGATGCCGGACGATGTGGTGTTCGTCGAGGAGATCCCGCTCGGCGCCACGGGCAAGATCGACAAGAAGCTGATCCGCCAAAGCTTCGCCGACTACGTGCTCCCGACCGTCAAGGCGGTGGTGGCTTAATCTCGCGGAACCGCGCTCTCCAGGTTGACGTTTGTTAAGCACTATCAACCAGCGAGCGGGCCATCGTTAGCAACGGGTGGCCGCGCCCGGAGGAGAGATCAATATGTCCCGCACTGTCTTAGGCAAAATTGCGACGCTAAGCGCAGTTTCTGCTGTAGCAGCGCTTACGTTCGGCTTCGTGAGCGTCTCGCACGCTCAGCCATATTCTGCCGACAGTCGCTATGCCGACCAAGACGCGGCTGTCGTCGGGGGCATCACCGTGCGGCCGTCGTATCGGGCTGAACGCTCCTGGTCGACGGGCGCCGAAATCGTCTGGGCGCGCACCTCCCGCGTCGTCGACGTCAGCGACCTCGACCTCTCGACCGGCTGGGGCCAGCGCGTTCTCTATCACCGCGTGAGCCGCGCCGCCGCCGATGCCTGCGACGAACTCGAGAACACCCCGGGGCTCGTCCCCACCGCCGATGACAGCAACGCCGATTGCGTCCAACGGGCCATCGACCGCGCGATGAGCGAGGCGCCCATTCCGGGGAACGGCTACTAAGACGTCGCCAGGCGGTATGCGTTCTTCGGGCCAGGTGGTCCCTCCGTGACCACCTGGCCCGTTCGTACAAGTTCGATCATGTGAGCGAGGACCGAGCGCGCGGCCGCCGGATGGAGCCGTGAGTCCACGGCGGCGTACATGCGCGGCACCATGCCCTCGATGCTGGTCTCGCCGGCCGCCAGCTCGGCCAGGATCTGCCGGGTGCGGTCGTGGCGGTGGGCGATGTAGGCGTCGATGAACGGGCGCGGCTCGGTGACCGGCGGGCCGTGGGTGGGCCAGAGGGTCTTGAAGTTCCGCGACTGGATGCGGTCGAGGCTCGCCATGTAGGCGGCCATGTCGCCATCGGGCGGCGTCACCACCGTGGTCGACCAACCCATGATGTGGTCGCCGGTGAAGCAGGCGTTCTCCTCGGCCAGGGCGTAGCAGATGTGGTTGGAGGTGTGGCCGGGAGTCGGGATCGCCTCCATGGTCCAGCCGTGGCCGGTGATGGTGGCCCCGCCACAGACCGAGACGTCGGGAATGAAGATGTCGTAGCCGGCCTCGGTGCGCACGCCGCCGTCTTCGGCCGGCAGCTCCTTCACCGCGCAGCCATAGATCACCGCGCCGGTGGCGGCGGCCAGCGGGCGGGCGAGCGGCGAATGGTCGAGGTGGTGGTGGGTGATCAGGATGTGGCTCACCCGCTCGTGCGCCACGGCATCCAGGATCGCCTGCAGATGTTCGGCTTGATCGGGACCCGGGTCGATCACCGCGACGCCGTCGCCCTTGCCGATGATGTAGGCGCCGGTGCCCTTGTAGGTGAACGGGCCGGGATTGTTGCAGATGACCCGTCGGATCAGGGGCGAGACCTGGTCGACCTTGCCGTACTCGAAGGCGATGTCGCGAACGTAGGGGATCATCTGGGTCAGCCGAGCAGAACCGGGGCGAGGTCGTAGCCGGCGGCGGCGGCCAGGCGCACCAGCTCCTCGCGGTCGCGGCCTGCCGCCGCCTCCCCCATCGCCCAGGCGGTCACCGAACGGGTGCCGGAACGGCAAAAGGCCAGCACCGGCCCCTTGGCCGCGGCCACGGCCTCGGCCTGGAGCTTCGCCTGTTCGGGCGTCGGGCGGCCGACGACCGGCAGGAACAGATAGTCGGCGCCGCCGGCGCGCGTGGCGGCTTCGATGTCGGCGCCGTGCGGCTGACCTTCGCTCTCGGCCTCGGGTCGGTTCTGGATGATGAGCGCAAAGCCCGCGTCGGCGGCGGCGCGCGCCTCCTCCACCGTGATCTGCGGACTGACCGAAAAGCGGTCGGTCACCTTGCGAAACTGCGGCATCTCAACCTTTCGGCGGTACGGGGCGGACCCTTCGTTGACATCATCGGGGGTGGATGGAAGTTTCACAAGCGATGCTGAGCTTTCTCGTGCGCCGTCTGGTCGTCGCGATTCCGACCCTCTTCGTCGTGATCACGCTGGCCTTCTTCATGATGCGCGCGGCGCCCGGCAACCCGTTCAGCATCGACCGCAAGCTGCCGCCGGCGATCGAGAAGAACGTCGAGGCCAGGTACGGCTTCGACAAGCCGCTGGTCGTGCAATACGCGCGGTACGTCGGCGGCGTGCTGCACGGCGATTTCGGACCGTCGCTGAAGTACCGCGACAAGACCGTGCTCCAGATCATCCAGGAGAACTACCGCGTCAGCCTGACCATCGGCCTCTCCGCCTTCATCATCTCGCTGTGCGCGGGGGTGACGCTGGGGGTGGTGGCGGCGCTGAGGCAAAACGGGCCGCTGGACTACGCGACGATGGGGGTCGCCATCCTCGGCGTCTGCATTCCCACCTTCGTCACCGCTCCGCTGCTGCAGTGGGCGCTGGGCTCTCAGCTCGGCTGGCTGCCGATCGCCAGCTGGGACGGCGGCGCGCTGCCCAACCTGGTGATGCCGGTGACGGTGCTGGCCCTGCCCCAGATCGCCATCGTCTCGCGCCTCACCCGCGCCGGGATGATCGAGGCGCTGCACTCCAACTACGTGCGCACCGCGAGAGCCAAGGGCCTGCCGGAGCGGCTGATCGTCACCCGCCACGCCCTGCGCGCGGCGATCCTGCCGCTGGTCAGCTACCTCGGCCCCGCCTTCGCCGGCCTGATGACCGGCTCGCTGGTGGTCGAGCGGATCTTCGGGCTGCCCGGGCTCGGGAAGTTCTTCGTCAACAGCGCCCTGCAGCGCGACTACACGGTGGTGATGGGCATGGTGATCTTCTTCGCCACCCTGGTCATCCTGCTCAACCTCGTGGCCGACGTCCTGCTCGCCTTCCTCGATCCGCGGGTGCGGCTGTCGTGAGCCTGCTCACTTTGGGCGCGCGCTCGCCGGAAGCGGCGCTGCTGATGCAGCGGGCCGTAAAAGGGCGCAGCCTCTGGGACGACGCGCGCCGCCGCCTGCTGCGCAACCGCGCCGCGGTCGCCAGCATGGCCGTGCTCGGCCTAATGGTGCTGACGGCCGTCGTCGGTCCGTTTCTCGCCCCCTACGCCTACGACCAGATCAACAAGAACGACGTCTGGGTCGGACCGCTGACCGGAGCGCACCTGATCGGGACCGACTCGCTGGGGCGCGATCTGCTGGCGCGGCTGTTCACCGGGCTTGGCGTGTCGCTCGCCATCGGGGCCGTGGCGACGGCGGTGTCGCTGGTCATCGGCGTCACCTGGGGCGCGGTGGCCGGCTACGTCGGCGGGGCGGTCGACGAGGTGATGATGCGCATCGTCGATGTGCTCTACTCGCTGCCCTACATCTTCTTCGTGATCATCCTGATGGTGACGTTCGGCTCGAACTTCATCCTGCTGTTCGTGGCGCTGGGCGCCGTGCAGTGGCTGACCATGGCCCGCATCGTGCGCGCCCAGACGCTGAGCCTGAAGCAGAAGGAGTTCATCGAGGCCGCGCGGGCCATCGGCCTGACGCGGGCCCAGATCATCAGGCGTCACATCGTCCCGAACCTTCTAGGGCCGGTCGTCGTCTACGTGACCCTGACCATCCCCGGCGTGATCCTCTCCGAGAGCTTCCTCTCGTTCCTGGGCCTGGGCGTGCAGCCGCCGATGGCCTCGCTCGGCACGCTGATCTCCAACGGCGCGCAGGACATGGAGCTCGCGCCCTGGCTGCTGATCTTCCCGTCGCTGACCATGGTGGCGACGCTGATGTGCTTCAACTTCATCGGCGACGGCCTGCGCGACGCCATCGATCCGCAGGATCGGTAGCGCGTGTTAGCCCGTGTGACACGGGTTCCGTCACCCCGGACAAGCTGCCATCGGCAGCGCCGATCCGGGGCCGGAAGCGCCGGCGCCTAGCTGGAAGCCGTCCGGGAACCGGTTGGTCCGGCCCCGGCTCACAGCCGCCTCGCGGCTGGGGCCGGGGTGACGGAGAAGCCCGTTTCCGGCTCAAGTCAGCCTGCTCGAGGCGACGCCCAGCTCACTCGTCGCGGTGCGCGCGCACGCCGGGCTGGCCGTCGACGCTGAGCATGTAGCTGCCCATCATCGCCCGCCAGATGCGGATGTTGGAGCCGGCGTGCGGCTTGCGGGACAGGAACTCGTCGTCGATCTGGCGCCAGACCTGGCCGTCCTGCATCCAGAAGGTCCACTTGCCTTCGGCGTCCTGACGGGCGGAGGCGAGCACCTCGTCGATGTGGCTCATCTCGTCGGTCTTGTCGCCGCGCTCGAACACCGAGAGGCCCGGCAGGGCGAATCCGAACGCCTGTCGGCGCACCTCGCGCCGCTGGGCGCGGTCGAGGCTGACGACGTCACCGTTCGTCTCGGCGGTCTCCATCGCCGCGACCGAGGTGTCGTAGCAGGCCAGGCGCGCCTGAGGATCGGCGAGCTTGCGGCAGTCAACCACCGCTTGCACCGCCGGCGGCAGCGG
>DATJRL010000304.1:0-11414 GCA_035504785.1 Caulobacteraceae bacterium | reverse complement strand
CGCCAGGCTCCACAGCGCCTGCACCGTGTACATGCCCGCGCCATCGCCGTTCAGCGACACCACCTTGCGGCCCGGCGCCGCGACGGCCGCGCCCACCGCTACGGGCATCCCCTGTCCGATCGCTCCGCCGGTCAAGCCGAGCCAGTCGTGCGGCTGGGCGGTGCGGGTGGCGTTGATGATCGACTGGCCGGCGGTCACCGAGTCGTCGGAGACGATGGCGCCCTCCGGCAGATGCCTGGCGATCGACGCGCCGACAGCCGCCGGCGTCAGCGGGCCGTTCGGCGATTGCCGCGGCAGCGAGAGCGGCTGGGTGCTCGACGCCCTGGGCGCCTCCAGGGCGTCCGCCAGCGCCGCCAGCGCCGCCGCGCCGTCTTCCTCGCGGGAAGCGAGGGTCAGGGTCTCGCACCCGTCCGGGACCAGCACGCTCGGCCGGTCCGGGTAGGCGAAGAAGGCCACCGGCGTCGCGGTCTCGACCAGCACCATCAGATCGACGCCCGCCAGGTCGGCCAGCGCCGCCTCGCCGAAATACATCATCCGATCCGGCGCGAAGCGGCCGGCGCCGCGCGGCTGGCGGCCGATGAAGGTGTCGGTCAGCACGCGGGTCCCGGCCGCCGCGATGCGCCCCGCCGCCGCCGTCGCGGCCTCGCCGCAGGCGTTCGTGCCGAGCAGCAGCACCGGCTTGGCCGCCTTCCTGATCCGCCAGGCGACGTCCTGAACCGCGCTGGCGGACACCTCGCGTTTGCGCCGGCGTTCGGCCTTCGGCCCGGTGCTGTTCGCCGGGAGCCAGGCGCAGTCGGCCGGCAGGATCAGGCTCGCCGAGCCGCCTGGCGGCCCGTAGGCGGCGCTGATCGCCTCGGACGCCAGAGGTCCGACCTCGTCGGCCCGCTCGGCCGACTTCACCCACACCGAGTTGGGCCCGGAAATGGCGGCGATGTTGGAGTTGAGCGGCGCGTCGTACTTGCGGTGATAGGTGGCGTGGTCGCCGATGACGTTGACGATCGGCGTGTAGGCGCGGCGGGCGTTGTGGAGGTTGGCGAGGCCGTTGCCGTAACCAGGGCCGAGGTGCAGCAGGGTGCAAGCCGGCTTGCCGGCGATGCGCCCGTAGCCGTCCGCGGCCCCGGTCGCCACGCCCTCGAACAGGCACAGCACCGACCGCATCTTCGGCTGCCGGTCCAGCGCGGAGACGAACTGCATCTCGCTGGTGCCCGGGTTGGCGAAGCAGGCCACGACGTCGTTGTCGATAAAGGTCTCGATGAGTGCGTCGGCGCCGTTCATGAACCAACCCCCAGGTTCTCGAGGAATCGAATAGGCCGACCGGTGCTGGGCGCGACGATCTCGTCCTCGCGCATCACCACGAGGCCGCGGATGATGGTCGCCATGGCCCAGCCCGTGACCTCCATGCCGTCAAACGGAGTCCATCCCACGCGGCTCGCCATGTCGGCGTGGCGGAGCGTTCGGTGCGCCTTGAGGTCGACGATGGTCAGGTCCGCGTCCCAGCCCACCGCCAGGCGGCCCTTCCCGGCAATGTCGAAGATGCGCTGGGGCCCGGCGCTGGTGAGGTCGATGAACCGCTCCAGCGTCAGCCTTCCCTCGGCGACGTGGGTCAGCATCACCGGGACCAGGGTTTGCACGCCCGGCATGCCCGAGGGCGACAACGGATAGGGCCGCGCCTTCTCCTCGGGGGTGTGCGGCGCGTGGTCCGAGCCCAGGACGTCGACGACCCCTTCGGTCAGTCCGCGCCACAGGCCGGCCCGATGGCCCTCGTCGCGGATCGGCGGATTCATCTGGGCGAAGCCCCGCAGGCGCTCGTAGACCGGCGGCGCGGCGAAGGTGAGATGCTGGGGCGTCACTTCAACGGTGGCGATGTCCCTGTGGCGAGCGACCAGTCCGACCTCCTCGGCGGTGGTCAGGTGCAGCACGTGGACGCGCCGGCCCAGTTCGCCCGCGATCGCCAGCAGCCGCTCGGTGGCCTTGACGGCGCAGCAGGCCGGACGCGCCAGCGGATGGCTGGTCCAGTCGCCCAGACGCACCAGGGGTCTGCGCTCGATCAGGCAGGCCTCGTCCTCGGCGTGGACGGCGACCCGCCGTCCCGCGTGCCGCAACACTTCGCGCAGATCGATGTCCTCGGCCACCAGCAGCGAACCGGTGGATGATCCCATGAACACCTTGACGCCGGCGCATCCCGGCAGGCGCTCCAGCTCGCCGAGAAAGCGCGCGTTGTCCGGCGTCGCGCCGATGTAGAAGGCGTGGTCGCAGTGCATGCGGCCGCCGGCCCGGGCGAGCTTGTCGGCGAGCGCGTCCGCGTCGGTGGTGGCGGGGTCGGTGTTCGGCATCTCGAACACGGCCGTCACCCCGCCCAGAACGGCGGCGCGCGAGCCGCTTTCCAGGTCCTCCTTCCACTCCAGGCCCGGCTCGCGGAAATGCGTGTGCGTGTCGATCACTCCAGGCAGCACCGTGAGGCCACGCGCATCGAAGGCCTCGCCGGCCGGGGCCCGCGCCAAGTCGCCGATCGCGGCGATGCGGCCGTCGCGCACGCCCACGTCGGCGGGTCCGCGCCCGGCATGGTTCACCACCTCGCCGCCGCGGACGATCAGATCGAAGCTCTCAGGCACTCGGAACCGCTTCTTCCAGCAAGGCGTCGGCGGCCGACAGCACGCTGTCGGCGGACAGGTCGACCATGTGACGAATGGCGGCGCTCAGGGTGGAGTCCACCTTGCGGATCTCTTCCAGGGTCCGCGCGCCGCGCACGACGCGCACGTTCTCGCCCCACGGCCGCCAGATGCGATCGTCAGAAGGGCCGAAGAGGGCGAGGGTCGGCGCGCCGGCCGCGGCCGCCAACTGAGTGAAGCCGCTGTCGTTGCCGATAAAGAGCCGCGCGGACTTCAGCGCGGAGAAGACAGTGAGCAGGTCGGCCTTGCCGACGAGGTCGATCGTGAGGTCGCGGGGCGCTATGCCGCGCATCGGCTCGACGTCGTGAGCGTCGCCCGCGTCGCCCAGGATCATCAGCCGACCGCCGGCCAAAGCGCCGCTGGGCATGAGCAGTTTGCGCGTCACTTCGGCGAACCGTTCCACCGGCCAGGCCCGCCCGACCCAGTCGGCCGCCGGGGCGACAGCGAGGATCGGCGTCTCGCCGGCGGTCAATACAGCGCCCTTTGCCTGGGTCGACGCGCTGGTGAATAGAAACGGCGGCGGCGGATCGTCTTCCAGGCGCATCAGCCGCGCCGCCTCGATCAGCTTGTGCGCCGGCTCATCCGCCGAGCGTCGCAGGGGGCGGCCCTTGGGCCGCAGCCGCCCGGCGATGACGCCGCTCGGGATGTCGACCACCAGCGCCCAGCGCCGCGCCCGCGCCGCGCCCAGCAGCCCGAGCCATCTGCGCGCCGACGGTCGCCGGTCGGAGATCAGCAGCCGCTCCACCTTCGGCATGTCGGCGTAGAGCGGCGCCACCTTGCGGTTGGCCACGATGGTGATGTGAGGGTTGGGCGCCTCGTCGTGCAGCTTCTTGAGGATACCCGACGTCAGCACCGCCTCGCTGACCTCGCCCGGGGCGACAAACAGGATAGGGAACGATTTGGCGGCCATCGACTCCTTGTATAGGGGCGCTTGTGCTGGCGCTCCAGCACATCGACCGCCACATTGTCGTCATGTCTCCAGAACTTCGTATCACCGCCCTGAAAAGCCGCGCCCTGATCACGGTTTCGGGGCCGGATTGGCGCGGCTTTCTACAGGGCCTGATTACTCAGGACGTCGAGACCCTGTCGCCCGGCGAGGCTCGATTCGCGGCCCTTCTGACGCCGCAGGGACGCCTGCTCTACGACATCTTCATCGTTGGCCGCGACGACGGGTGCTGGCTGGACTGTCTCGCAGACGCGCGACAGGCGCTCATGCAACGGCTCGCGATCTATCGCCTACGCGCCAGGGTAGAGATCGCCGCGGACGAGACGCCGTTGTTCGCCGCTTGGGGCGGCGTGGCGGGGGCAGGCTCCGGCTGGATCGTCGACCCTCGCTTGCCGGCGCTGGGCTGGCGAGGCTACGGCGTCGGCGCCGCGTCGAACGCCGACGAGTTGGCCTACGACAGACATCGCCTCGCGCTCGGCGTCCCCGGTCCCGCCGACTGGGGAAGCGAGGCGGCCTATCCTCTGGAGGCCGACTTCGACCTCCTGAACGGCGTCGACTTCAAGAAGGGCTGCTTCGTCGGCCAGGAGACCACCTCCCGCATGAAGCGCCGCGGGACCATCAAGAGCCGCATGCTGCCGATTGTCTTCGATGGCGCGGCGCCCACCGCGGGCTCGGAGATCCTGGCCGGAACCCTCCGCGCCGGCGAGGTCCGCTCAGGCGTCGAGGGCCGCGCCATGGCCCTCCTCCGCCTCGACCGCATCGAAGGCGCCGAACTCACGGTCGAGGGCCGGCCGTGCCGCGTTGAACGGCCGGGCTGGTTCGAGGCTGGGTCGAGCAGGACTTGACCACGAAAAACACGAAAAGCACTGACGGTTAATCCGTCAGGCCGCCGAAGGCGGCGGATTTCTTGTTTGCCACGGAAAACACGGAAGGCACGGAAAGAGGCGTTTGCGCCGATCCGTGTTTTCCGTGTCTTCCGTGGTTGAATCCTTTGGAGGCCAGGCCGTCGCCGGGCGGGCGCCGAGTTCGTGCTTTTCGGGTTTTTCGCGGTCAAACCGTCTCGCCGACTTCACGACGCGGCGATTCTTCGGCAGACGGGCGGCATGGCCGTCGATCTCGACACCGGACGCTGCGCCTGGGCCAATCCCAACGACGCGCTCTATGTCGCCTACCACGACGAAGAGTGGGGCGTGCCGGAGTGGGACGCGGAGGCGCTGTGGGCGAAGCTGGTGCTGGACGGGTTCCAGGCCGGTCTCGCCTGGATCACCATCCTTCGGAAGCGCGAAGCGTTCCGCGCCGCCTTCGCGGACTTCAATCCCGAGGTCGTGGCCCGCTTCGGCCCCGAGGACCGGGCCCGGCTGATGGCCGACCCGGGGATCATCCGCTCGGGCGCCAAGATCGACGCGGCGATCGGCGGCGCTCGGTTGTTCCTGGACATGCGCGAAGCCGGCGAGGACTTTTCCGGCTTCCTCTGGGATTTCGTCGGGGGCCGGCCGATCCAGAACCGCTGGACGTCCATGGCCGAAGTGCCGGCGCAGACGCCGGAGGCCGTCGAGATGGCCAAGGCGCTGAAGGCCAAGGGCTTCAAGTTCTGCGGGCCGGTGATCGTCTACGCCTTCATGCAGGCCGTCGGCATGGTCAACGACCACGTGGTCGGCTGCCCGCGCCATCAGGCGGTCGCCAAGCTGGCGGAGCGTGGCTGATGCCGCACATGCGGCTCGAGAAGGCTTCGCCCGGGCCGGTCTGCGGCGTCGACGAGGCCGGACGAGGACCCTGGGCCGGACCGGTGTCGGCCGGGGCGGTGATCCTCAAGCCCCGCGCCATCCCCAAGGGCGTCGACGACTCCAAGAAGCTGTCGGCCAAGCGACGCGAGGCGCTGGAGGTCGAGATCAAGGCCCGGGCGATCGCCTGGGGCGTCGGCTTCGCCTCGGTGGAGGAGATCGCCGAGCTCAACATCCTGCACGCCACCGGGCTCGCCATGCGGCGCGCGGTGACGGCGATGGGCGTGTCGCCCGCGCTCGCCCTGGTCGACGGCAACTACGCCTTCGAGTTGCCCTGCCCGGTGCGGACCGTGGTGGGCGGCGATGCGCTGTCGGTTTCGATCGCGGCCGCCTCGATCCTGGCCAAGACTGCCCGCGACCGGCTCATGGCCGAGATGGACGAGACCTATCCGGGGTACGGCTTCGCGGCCCACAAGGGCTACCGCGCCAGGGTCCACGCCGAGGCGCTGCTGCGGCTGGGGCCATGCCCGATCCACCGGCAGAGCTGGGCGCCAGTGAGGCTGGCGCTGATGGGCATGGACCCGATGCTGGCCTACGCCGACGCCATCCAGGGCGAGCTGCCGCTGGATGAGGATTGACCCGCTCAATCAAGATTGACCGGCGCGCGAAATCCTTCCGATCAAGCTTGCATGACCGACGATCCGATCGTCCGCGCCTTCGACGTCCAGTCCATGGTCTGCCGCCAGTTCGGATCGGCCTTCTACGGCGGCCTGGCCGAGCGCATAGCCGCCGGGCTGGACGCGGCGCCCGGCGCGCTCTTCGCGCCCTGGCGCGGACAGTCGTTCGAGGCGGTGATGGACGCGGCGGCGCCCTTGCGTTTCCTGAGCGCGCTGCATGACCTGGGGCTCAGCGGCGACGATCCTGCCCTGAAGCTGGCTTTCCCGCCCGCGGGCGACGTTGACGCGGCCTGGGCGGCGACGCGGGAAGCCATGGCGCGCCACGGCCCGCGCCTCGCCGCGTTCATGCGCCACGAGCCTCAGACCAACGAGGTGCGTCGCTCGGCCTGCCTGCTGCCGGGCTTTCTGGTGATCGCCCGCGAGACCGGGCTTCCGCTGCGCTGCCTGGAGGCCGGCGCGAGCGCGGGGCTGAACCAGCTCTGGCATCGGTTCGGCTACGATCTCGGCGTGGCCGGCCGCTGGGGCGATCCGTTCGCGCCGCTGCAGCTCGATACCGAGTGGCGAGGACCGCCGCCGCCCTTGCAAGCGCCGGTGCGCGTGGTGAGCACGGCCGCTTGCGACCGCAAGCCCATCGACATCGCCGATCCGGCCCAGCGCCGGCGTCTGAAGGCCTATCTGTGGCCGGATCAGACCGAGCGCATTGTCCGTTTCGACGCCGCCGCCGGCATGGCCGTCGCCGCCGGCGTTCGCGTGGAAGCGGCCGATGCGGCGGACTGGGCGGCGGCGAACGCCGCGCCGAGGGCCGGCGTCGCCACCGTCTTCTTCCACTCGATCTTCTGGCAGTACCTGCCGGCCGGGACGCAAGACGCGATTCGCGGCGCGCTCGAACATCACGGCGCAGCGGCGACGCGCGCCGCGCCGCTCGCCTGGCTGCGGATGGAGCCGGCGCCGGGCCAGATGGCGCCGATCGAGCTCCGCCTCACCCTCTGGCCAGGGCGCGACGACCGGCGCCTCGCGGTTGTCCACGCCCACGGCGCGAAGGTCGAATGGGACGGCGCCGGAAGGCCGGCAGCGCTTGACGGCAAGTCCTTAGCGGCCCCTTAACCCTGCTGCCCGAAGGTCCGCACCTTCACGCGCGGGGTCACGATGGCGTCCAGGAAGGCCGACGAAACGAGCCGGATCATCCTCGGCGACTGCATCGCCGAGATGGCCAAGCTGCCTGACAGATGCGTCGATCTGGTCTTCGCCGACCCGCCCTACAACCTCCAGCTCGGCGGCGATCTGCTGCGCCCCGACAACTCCAAGGTCGATGCGGTCGACGACGACTGGGACCGCTTCGCCTCGTTCGACGAGTACGACCGCTTCACCCGCGCCTGGCTGACCCAGGCGCGGCGCGTGCTGAAGGACGAGGGCGCGCTCTGGGTGATCGGCAGCTATCACAACATCTTCCGAGTTGGCGCGGCGGTGCAGGATCTCGGGTTCTGGATCCTTAACGACGTAATCTGGCGCAAGTCGAACCCGATGCCGAACTTCAAGGGCGCCCGGTTCACCAACGCCCACGAGACCCTGATCTGGGCCGCCAAGAGCCGCGGCGCCCGGCGCTACACCTTCAACTACGACGCTTTGAAGCTGGCCAACGACGAGCTGCAGATGCGCTCCGACTGGACCCTGCCGCTGGCCACCGGCGAAGAGCGGTTGAAGGACGAGACCGGCGCCAAGGCCCATCCCACCCAGAAGCCCGAAGCCCTGCTGCACCGGGTGATCCTGGCCACCACGCGGCCGGGCGACGTGATCCTCGACCCGTTCTTCGGCGTCGGCACCACGGGATCGGTGGCCAAGCGCCTCGGCCGGCGCTGCATCGGCATCGAGCAGAACCCGGGCTACGTCTCGCTGGCCCGCTCGCGGATCGACCGGGTGGTCCCGATCGCTCCGGGCGACCTGGAGGTCACCGGTTCCAAGAGGGACGAGCCGCGGGTGCCGTTCGGCCAGATCGTCGAAGCCGGGCTGCTGCGCCCGGGCGACACGGTCTACTGCCCCAAGGGCCAGCACCGCGCCAAGGTCCGCGCGGACGGCAGCCTCGCCATCGGCGACCTCACCGGCTCGATCCACAAGCTGGGCGCCATGGTCCAGTCCGCCCCCGCCTGCAACGGCTGGACCTACTGGCACATCCGCACCGACGCCGGACTGAAGCCGATCGACGTACTGAGGGCCGAAGTGCGGAAGGGCATGGCGGCGTAAGGGCGCGTTCGACCAGACCCCGAATCGCGGATAATGGGTCCATGCAGACCTACGCGATCAGCTTTGGCGTCATCGTCACCAAGTCGCTCGGCGAGTCGGGGGCGACGGACCAGACGCGTCGGTGGAAAAAACTCGTCGGCGCCGCCTTCAGCCTCGGCGCCGCCTGGCACGGCGGCCAGAAGGCGATCTTTCTCAGATCGGCGCTAAAGATCGACGAGGTGATGAGCCGCCTCTTGGCGCATCGCGAGTGGCCGGACGACCTCATCCTGGTCGTGCAAGTCGCGCCGGACCTGGCGGTGAGACACTCTGGACTGCGCTTCGACGAAGACGGCTTTGAGGCGATCTTCTCCGATGCGACGAGGTAAGAGACGCCTAGCTTGGGTGAGTTGCAAACCCAACCACCCCAACAATCCCGCTCATCCCGGCGAACGCCGGGACCCAGGCAGGAATTCGGACAGGCCGCGCATCTCGTCCTCCATGAGCAGGCGCACGAGGTCGGGGTACAGGTCGACCCAGTTCGGATTCCGAGATTCGACCAGCTGTAGTTTCCAGATGCGCTTCCATTCCTTGATCCGGCGTTCGCGGCGAAAGGCCTGGTCGCGGGATGGATGGCTCTCGAACCAGACGAGTTGGTTCACGCCGTATTTCGCTGTGAAGCCGTCAAAGCGCTTGGTCTTGTGCTGCTCAACTCGAGCGCCGAGGTCATCGGTGCTGCCGGTGTAGATCGTGCCGTTACGCTGGCTGGCCATGATGTAGACGTAGAACATCGTCCCATAATCCTCTCCACGACACCCAGTTTATGACAGCTTCCTGCCTGGGTCCCGGCGTTCGCCGGGATGAGCGGGTTTTGAGGGGTGGGTTGGGGAGACTAAAGCCGCGCGCGCTGCTTTCAGGAACACGCTTGGCATCGACGCCAGTTCCGATCGCGGGCGCCAGAGCCCGTCCGGCCACTCCCCCTCCGCGCGGAATAGGCTGAGGGTCAGGGTGAAGTGGGTGAAGCCGTGCTCGATCTCGCCGGCCTCGCGCCAAGTCACCGACGCCGGCGCCGCGGCCACCGCGTCCGCTTCGCTCCATGGAGCGCTGCGCCACTCGCTGGTGGGGAGCGCCAGCATGCCGCCCAGCAGTCCCTTCGCCGGGCGCCGCACCAGGGCCACCAGGTTGCCCCGTGTGAGGAGGTAGGCCGCGCCGAAGCGCCGTGGGCGCTCGGGTTTGGCGGACTTCAGCGGATAGCGGGCCGGATGTCCCCCGGCCTCGGCGGCGCAGAGGCTGGTGGCCGGGCAACGCGGGCAGTCCGGCGAGGTGGGCGTGCAGACCATGGCGCCCAGGTCCATCAGCGCCTGCGCCCAATCGCCGGGGCGGTCGTCCGCGATGAGGTCCCCGGCCAGCGCCCTCAGCTCCGGCTTGGCGGCGGGCAGTGGCCTCTCCACCGCGAAGAGTCGCGCGACCACGCGCTCGACGTTACCGTCGACGACGTTGGCCGGGCGGTCGAAGGCGATCGCGGCGATGGCGGCGGCGGTGTAGGGGCCGACGCCGGGGAGGGCGCGCAAGCCCGCTTCGGTGTCCGGAAACACGCCTTCGAGCGTCCGGGCGACGTGGCGGGCGCAGGCGATGAGGTTGCGGGCGCGGGCGTAGTAGCCAAGTCCCGCCCAGGCGGCCATCACCTCGCCGTCTTCGGCCGCGGCGAGGTCGGTCACCGTCGGCCAGCGGCGGGTGAACTCTAGGAAGTAGGGCGTGGCGTGCGGAACCGTGGTCTGCTGGAGCATGATCTCCGACAGCCACACGCGGTAAGGGTCCGGGCGCCGCCCGCTCGCCCGCGCCGCGGGACCCACCCGCCACGGCAAGTCGCGGGCGTGGCCATCGTACCAGGCGAGGATCCCGGGTCGCAGGCGGTCGGCGCAGGCGCGTGGGACGTAAGGTTGCGGGACGGCGCGCATGGCGTGGTTTATACAGGGTCGATGCCGCGCAAGCTGCCCTCCAACGTCGAAGCCGCCGCCATCCTCGCGGCGCATCGGCCGCTGCCGCCGCGACGTCCACCGGGCCACGCCGCGCGGGGACTGGCCCCGTTGCTGAAGGAGCTGGAGGCCAGGTTCGGCCAGGGACCGGACACGCTGCAGGCGCGCTGGACCGAAATCGTCGGCGCCGCGCTGGCGGGCCGCACCGAACCGGTGCGGGTGGTGAAGTCGCGCACCGGCGGCGCCGTCTTGGAGTTGCGGGTCGCCGGCCCGGTGGCGGCGCTGGTCCAGCACCAGGCGCCGCTCATCCTGTCGCGCCTCGATCTCTTTCTCGGCCAGGGCGCTGTGTCGCGGCTGCGCATCGTGCAGGGCCCGCTGACCCGGCCGCCGCCGGTTCGTTCCACGCCTGGACGCCACGTCCGCCCGCCGCTCGACGCCGCCGCGGAAGCCTCGCTCGCCGAGGGCCTCGCCGCGACGCCCGACGGGCCGTTGAAGGCGGCCCTGCATCGGCTGGGCCGCGAGGTGCTGCGGGCGGACCGGCCCTGATCCCGCATTCCGCTCACCCCTTCATGCGTCCCCCGGAATCGCGCTCTACTCATCCTTCGAAGGAGTCCTGACCCTGATGCGTGCTCTCGCCGTCCTGCTTCTCTGCCTCGGCCTCACGGTCGGATCGTCGGCCTGCAACAAAAGCGGCGCCGTCGGCGGCGATCTGGGCGAGATGAGCCTGGGTCCGGCCACCGCCAAGGTGACGGTGATCGAGTACGCCTCGCTCGGCTGCCCGATCTGCGCCCGCTGGAACAACGAGAACTGGGACGCCTTCAAGGCCAAGTACATCGACAGCGGCCGCGTCCACTACATCTATCGCGAGATGATGACCGGCGAGGCGCCGGTGGCGATGGCGGGGTTCCTGCTCGCCCACTGTGTCGGCAAGGACAAGTACTTCCAGGTGCTCGACGCGGTGTATCGGGAGGTCGGGCCGCTGCTGGAGACCGATCAGCAACCCCTGGAACGAGACCGGCTGATCAAGGTGGCGGAGTCCGCGGGGCTCTCGGCCGACCAGTTCAACGCCTGCGTCTCCGACGACAAGGCGATCGCCGCCGAGCAGACCAAGACAGACAACACCGCCAAGACCAACAACATCGAGTCCACGCCCACCTTCGTCATCAATGGCAAGGTCCTGACCGGCTATCAGGACATGCCGACCCTCGATA
>DATJRL010000303.1:0-2653 GCA_035504785.1 Caulobacteraceae bacterium | reverse complement strand
CAGAAGCTCGTTGGCAGCCGGCGTAGACGGCTAGCATCGTTTCTCCCCAGGCTTCTGCAAGCGCGGGCTCGGCGGAGAGCGCTACGGCGGGCCGCGGGACACTGAACTTGTCGCCCCACGCCCCGCTGCCTTGGCCGTCGGAATTTGCGATCGGCCGTGGATCTCAAGCCACGCCCATGTCCGCCCCGTCACGTAGGCGAGTGCGCTCAGGCCGCCGACAAAAAATCCGACCGGCCAATCCGAAGCGAAGGAGAGCATGATCGACGCCCAAACCGTCACGATTGCTATCGCGGCTGAAACCAACATTGCAGCCAGTGGCCGGTTGGTCAGTGTGCGGGCGGCGGAGGCGGGACCCACCATCAGGCTGAACACCAAGAGCGCGCCCACAACCGGCAATGCCATCGCCGTGGCGACCGCCACGACAGCCAGGAACAGAACCTCCATCAGATGGGCCGACACGCCCATCGTTTCCCCGAGTTCGGGCGAGACGGAGCTCAAGAGCAGCGGCCGGAACAGCGCCACGATAAGGGCGATCGAGACCGCGCTGAGTGCGGCGACCGGCCCGAGATCCGCAGCGCCGACGCCGAGCGTCTCGCCGAACAGCAGCGCGAAGATGGCCTGGAAATACTCGGTGGTCCAGCTCAGGAACAGCGCGCCGAGCCCGAGCAGCATGACAAGCGACAGCGCCGTCGCAACGTCGCGGCGTCCGCGCCGCCCGAGCTGGCTGATGCCGACGACGCCAAAGCCGGAGAAGGCGAGCAGGCCAACCAGCGGGTCGATGCCGAGCAGATTGGCCGCGGCGGCGCCAGGAAACGCGCTTAGCGGCAGCGCGTGAGCAGCAAAAGACGCGCCACGGATCACGACGAAGAACCCGACCACCCCTGCGACGCCGGCGACCAGCGTAGCGGCGATCCAGGTATTGACCATGAAGTCGTCGAACATCGCTTGCGTCTCACCCCGCGTGCGTCGTGGCGCGCGCCGCGGGCGGCTCGAGGCGCCTTCGGCCAAGCCCTGTCTCCGCGACGACGGCGTAGGCCACGAAGATGAGCGCCACGATGCAGAAGCTGACCGGCCAGCCGTGACCGCCGCTCCACTCGTAGCTGTCGTAGGCGAGGAGGATGCCGCCCCAGGTCGTAACAACGCCGATCGCGGCGGCCAGGAGGATCGCCACCCCAGGCCGCTTGGCAAGGCGCAGCGCGATCGCGGCCGGACCGATCAGGAGCGCCGTTGACAGTATGGCGCCGACGGTTACGGCCGAAAGAGCGACGGCCAGCGCCACCACGATCAGGTGCAGGAGTCCGATTAGGCGCACCGGCACGCCTTGCACCGCCGCAAGGTCCGGATCGACTGAGCTGAGCAGCAAAGGCCGATACAGGACGCCGATCGCCAGAAGGGCGCCGATCCCCACCGCGACCGCGAGCGGGATGATCGAGGCGGAAATCGCGAACATCGACCCGAACATCACGGTGACGGCGGCGCCCGTGGTGCTACTGGTCGTCACGTCCAGATAAAGGAGCAGAGCCGCGAGTCCGAGGCCGGCGCCGGTCACGATGCCCGTCACCAGGTCGCGCTCGCTCGCGCGGTCCACGCGAACCAGTTCCATGCTCGTCGCCGCAAGCACGCCCATGAGGAGAAACCCGCCCAGCGGGTTGATCCCGAGCAGAAACGCGGCGGCGCCGCCGGCGCTGCTGACGTCGGCCAGGGCGTGACCCGCGAAGGATTGCCCCCGGATCACCGTGAACACCCCGACGACCCCTGAGACGACGGCGGCCGCGCCTCCGATTACGGCCGCTGTGCGCACCGGCTCGCTGGTGAAGAACCCTGGCTCGACCAGCAGCGAAAGCAGCGCCGCCATGCCGATCAGGGAACCTGAGTCACGTGAACCGGGTCGCGCTCGATCGCCGCCACGTCATATTCGCCCTCCGCGGCGACAACCAGGATACGGCCGTGTACGCGGAGGACGTCGATATGGTAGCCGTAAAGGCGGCTCAGCACGTCGGTGCGGACGACCTCGTCTGCGCTGCCGGTCGCCGCCCGGCCGTGGGCGAGATAGACGATGCGGTCCATCACGGAAAGCAGCGGGTTCATATCGTGTGCGGAGAGCAGGACAGTGGTCTGGAACTCCCGCGACACGCGGCGCAGCAGGGCGACGATCCCGGCGACGCTGCGGAGGTCCAGATTGGCGAGCGGTTCGTCAAGCAGCAGCAGGCGCGGCCGCCGGATCAGGGCGTGCGCGATCAGCACCCGTTGCTGCTCGCCGCCGGAGAGGCTGCCGAGCCGCTGATCGGCGAACGGCGCCGCCTCCACCGCTTCGAGCATCTCCTCGACCTTACGGCGGCGGCGCCTCGATGGCAACGGCGCCCCCAACCGATTGCCGTCGAGGCCTAGCGCGACGAGGTCGCGCGCCCGCATCGGCATGTAGGGATCGAGCACGAATTTCTGCGGCACGTAGCCGATCGAGGCTCGGCCACCGCCGTCCAGGGTCACGCTGCCGCTCGTCGGCGTAACGAAACCTAGGATTGCGCGCAGAAGCGTCGTCTTTCCGGACCCGTTGGCGCCGATGAGACCGCAGAACTCGCCGGCGTTGAGGGTGAAGTCGATATCCTTGAGAATCGACCGGCCGGAGAGCGAGACGCATGCCTGTCGGACCGCG
>DATJRL010000302.1:0-3622 GCA_035504785.1 Caulobacteraceae bacterium | reverse complement strand
GGCGCTGCTGGATCGAGGCCGCGCCCGCAGCGCCGATAAGGTCCGCCGCGTTCACGCCTGATCCCCGCGCTGGAAGGGGTTTTCGACATAGGCGCAGGAGTCCGACAGGCGCTTCAAGAGGCCAAGGCTCGCCAGGCGCTCCTCAAGCCGGTGCGCATTGTCGGAGAAGTCCTCTTGGTCGGCATCGCCGCTGTCGATGAACGCCTTGGCCTGGTGGTCGCCAATGATGAGGCCGTATCGGTCGGCGAGCACGGCCAGGAAGTCTCTGAACTCCAGACGCTTGGCCACGCAGGTAACGACGAGGGTCTTCAGCAGCCGGTCGGTTGGCGCATAGCGCACCCGACGGCTGGATCGACGGGAGGACAGACCGATGGCCCGCGCCCAGGTCATGTGCACCTTACCGACGTGCTGCCGATGGCGGGTCGTCGCCTTCTCGACCAGACGATCGATCAGCGTGTCGGGGGGTATGTTGCGTTCGTCCTCGTCATCCGGGTCAGGCCAGTCGAACGACCGCTTGAGGAGTTCGGTGACCTCGATCCCCGCGTCGTCCGACGCGATGGCGGCCTGCCACGCCGCCGTCTCGGTCGTGGCGCGGATGAACCGCTCCATCGCCTGCTGCGGCATCGCGTTGTTCGCTTCGTAGGAGTCGGCGGAGAGGTCGCGGACCACGGACTTCTTCGGCGAGACGATCTCGCAGACCAGGGTGTTGCGCCCGCGCGCCAACACCTCGCTGGCCCGCTCGAGCTGGTAGAGGATCAGATTGAGGCCGGTGACGGCGACGAGATGGGGGATCGCGTCATAGGCCGGGATTGGGAGGGTCAGGATGGCCAGCCAATCTTCGGCCAGGCGGTCGAAGGCCGGGTGGGTCGAACACGGCAGGAAGGCCCCGCCCCGCTCGACCTTGGTGAGCTGCGCCTCGCCCTGCAGGGCGCGGACCATGCCGTCATAGGGCGCCGGGTTTTCGAGGAACTGGCCGACCAGGCGCTCGCGCAAGGCGTCGACGCCCTGGCTGCGGCAGAGCATCAGATAGAGGATTTCGCCGGTCCGGGCGAAGAACCGCCGGTCCGTGGTCACGCCGCCGTTCGGCTTGACGTTGACGTCCTCGTAGAGCCCGCTGGGGCCGAACGGGAAGACGAACTTCGAGCTCCAGCGCTTGTTGCTGTCGCCTTCGATCGCCGAGCCTTGCAGAAACCGGATGACCGCGGCGAAGTCCCGGAAGGTCTCGAACCGATCGCGGAGATAGCCGAAATCCGGCGACTCCAGACCGCCGGCGGTTTGCGTCATCTTCTCGAGCCAAGACGCCCACGCCTGCTCGTCGGCCCGATCCTCCGCCAGCACCGTCATGATGTGGGGGTTGTTGAAGACCAGGTTGCGCAGCCGCAATTGAGTCTGCGGCCGGTAGCTCAGGCTGTTCAGCGTGCGCTCCTCGAGCGCGCGCCCCGCGACCTGTTCGGCCAGGAGCACGTTGAGGAATTCGAGGAAGGTCAGCCAGGGCGACTGCTCGTCATGGAGCCGGTGACCCCAGATCGCCTCGTCGACCCAGATCTCGGGTCCGGTCCGCTCTTCGAAGTGCGTCGGGCGCGGCAACACCTCCATGGTCAGGCCCGCACCATGACGCGGCGCGGGGTGGCCCGCCCGTCGCTGCTCAGCTCGATGAAGCGGAGCACCAGTTCGCCCTCGTGGCCGACGTCATCGCCGTCCAGCCGTCGTCGGGTCTCGGTCTCGCGCAGTAGCCGTGCCTTGAACGCGAGGATGTCCTCGTGACACTCCAGGGAGAAGCTACTCGGCAGCGCGCCGTCGGCGACGCGGCCGAGGAACTCGAAGCGCGTCGGCGAGAGCTCCAGACGGACCGGCGGATTATCTCCGCGGGTGAGGCGCACGGCGACGTCGAACCCGCCTTGCGGGTTGGGCGTCAGGCTGACCTCCTCGCCGCCCTGGCGAGGCACCGAGATCAGCTCATCCAGCAGCGGGCTGCGCTTCGATTGTGAGTAGCTGCCGGACGTGGCCAGCACCAGCTCGTCCTGGTTTTGCACCAGCATGCCGGTGAAGACGCGGTTGAGCCCGCGCACGATCATCGGCAGGGCGCTGCGCGGCAGCGGTTGCCGGGTCGCCAGCTTCTGCGCCACCTCAAGGTAGAGGCCGGCGTAGCGGAAGACGGTGAGGTCCCAGAGGTCGTAATCCGAGACGAGCTCGTCGGGCAGGGTGAAGAAGAGCCGCTGCCGCTCGGCTTTCAGCACGCCCAGGAAGGCGGAGCGGTCGACGCCCTCGCCGCCTTCGAGGTAGGCCCGCTGTGCGTTGGTGTAGTTCGCTGTGGCGCCATAGATCGCGTCGCGGCGCACCAGGCTGTCGTAGGCCTCGGCGTAGGCCGGGTCGTCGGCGCCATAGACCAAGAGGCTGTCCACCCGGTTGCTGGTCTCCGACCCGATGCCGAACAGGTTGAGCTTCTTGAACGGCTCCGTCTTCTCCGCGCGCCTCGGCGGCAGATTCTCGCCGAAGACATTGCGGTAGACGCTGGCGAGGTCGGCGCGGCCGGCCGTGACGATGCTCTGCGCGTCCGCGCAGGACATCAAACCGTCGCGGCCGTCGGGATGGCCTAGGAGGATGTTGGCCACCAGCGACAGGAGCTGGCGGACCGGGAAATGTCCGCCGTTGCGCTCGCTGAGCTCGACGAGCGCGGTGAGGCGGCGGCGAAACTGCGCATGGCCGGCTTCGCCGGTCAGCCGCCGCCGGTTCTCCAGGATCGGGCAGCCCTGGTCCCGGGCCGCCGGACACCCCTCGCAACCGGCCCACCCCTCGTGGTCGCCGATCGCATCGATGATGTCCGAGGTCATCTGCGCCGCCGGCGCACGGCTGAGATCGCTGAGGCGCAGGCGCATCTCCCGATCCTCGCTCGCCCCCGTCACCAGGAGGTCCTCGACCACCCCGGCGAGGCGGCGAACCTCCGACGTGTCCGGCGCCGTCTTCAGCTTCTCCAGCAGCTGGCCGTGGTTGGCGGCCAAAAGGTACATGCGCGCCGGCGCGGGCTCGGCCACGTCGTGGGCGACGGCGGCGATGAGATCGGCGCCCTCCTCGTCGCGCAGCTCGCTGAGGTCCTTGACGATCACCAGAGTGCGCGGGCCGACGGCGAGGCTTTGGATCTTGGCGCCCTTGTTCCAGGCCGCTTCGTCCCCGCCCAGCGCGCGCCAGACCTCACGGCAGTGGTAGGTCTTACCGTCGCCGGCCGTGCCGGTGATGATCTGTGACACCGGTTCGGCGCTTTGAAAGTTGTCGAGTAGGGCCTGAAGAAACTGGGCCGGCAGGACAATGGGCCTGATCCTGTGCCGCTTCAGCGCCCGCTGAATCGACTCGTCGTACATGTTGTCGTTGTTTGGAATCGGCCCGTAGTTGCGCAGAAATCGCACCCATGCGGCTGTGGATGATGCTTCTGGCACTCCGACTCCCCCGACATCGTGGTTGCAGGCTACTGATCCGCCGCCGCGACGCAATCCGCCGCTCCGCTGCGCAACGACCATCATAGGACGACGGCTCCGGTCAACCGGAGAAGGCGCTCGGGAGACAGTGCGGGGGATGCGATTTACCTCCCTGACCTGCACATCGACACGCTCAAGCAGGGGTCGCGCAA
>DATJRL010000301.1:0-4436 GCA_035504785.1 Caulobacteraceae bacterium | reverse complement strand
CGGACGACCCGGCAGAGGCGGCGGACGAGGGCTTTCCGCCGCGCGGCGCACCTTTCGCCTACGAGGCGGACGAGCTGCCCGATCTCCACCGCTCGATCGCCGTCGCATATCCGGACCCCAGCGGCGAGGTCGAACTGTGGGCTCGCAGGTTCGCGCCGGCGAATGGCCGGGGCCGGGTAATGGAAGCTCTGATCGCGATGACGCACGCGATCCACGAAGACTTCCGTTACGAGACCCGCCTTCGCGACGCTCCGCGCACACCGGCGGAGACGCTGAGCCTGCGCGCGGGCAGCTGCCGCGATTTCGCGGTGCTGATGATGGAGGCCGCTAGGCGCCTCGGCCTGGCCGCGCGCTTCGCCTCGGGCTACCTCCTCGCCAGATCGGACGCGGTGGGCGGCGGCCACACCCACGCCTGGACCCGGATATTCCTGCCCAGCTGTGGCTGGGCCGACTTCGATCCGACGAACGGCGGCGTGGGCGCCTCGCGGCTGGTGCGCGTCGCCGTCGCGGTCGAGCCCCGCCAGGCCGTCCCGCTTCACGGGACCTGGTTTGGCGCCGCCGGCGCCTCTCGGGACATGCAGGTGGAAGTCGACGTGCGTTCCGAGGACGAACAAGAATCGCGCCGGAGCGTTGGCGTCGCCAGGGCCGGCTGAGCGGCCGCTCCATACGGAGGGACCAGGCGGCCCGATGCACATCCGAGTTGGCTACGACATCGTCTACGAGTGCCCCGCGCCCACGCCGATGATGCTGATGCTCAGCGTGCGGCCTGAACGCCTGCCGGACCTGGTCACCCCGCAGGTCATGTCGCTGGAGCCGAAGGTCCCGGCCCGCGATTATGTCGACGGCTTCGGCAACGTGTGCACTCGGCTGATCGCTCCGGCCGGCCCGCTACGCCTTTCCGCCGACTTCGTCGTCGCCGACAGTGGACTCCCCGATCCGGTCGAGCCGGAGGCGGCGCAGGAGGAGGTGGACGCCCTGCCGGACGAGGTGCTCGTCTTCCTCCTGCCCAGCCGTTATTGCGAGACCGACCGGCTGGCCGACGAGGCCTGGAGGCTGTTCGGCTCGATCGCCCCGGGCTGGGCGCGGGTCCAGGCGATTGTCGACTTCGTCCATGACCGGATCACCTTCGGCTACCCTCACGCCCGTCCCACCCGGTCGGCTTTCGAAGGCCTTGAGGAGCGGGTCGGCGTCTGCCGCGATTTCGCCCACCTGGCCGTGACGCTCTGCCGATGCATGAACATTCCGGCGCGCTATTGCACCGGCTATCTGGGCGACATCGGCGTGCCTTATGGCGGCCCGATGGATTTCAGCGCCTGGTTCGAGGTCTATCTCGGCGGACGCTGGCATACGTTCGACGCCCGCCACAATAGGCCGCGCATCGGCCGCATCGTCATGGCCCACGGCCGCGATGCAGTCGACACGGCGATCAGCACCAATTTCGGCCCCGCCACGCTGACCCGGTTCGAAGTGATCACCGAAGAGGTCGCGTGAGCGCGCCGGGCGCCTGAACTCTCCCGGACGCCTGGCGCGGCGACCAAAAGAGGTCGGCGGGCAGGCGGTCCGTCAAGTTGCGGGCGCGGCCGTCTCGGCCATGCGGGCGATCCAGCGGTAGAGCAGGAAGAGGGCGACGGCGAAGACGGCGACGCTGAGCGCGATGGCTGCGCCCTGAAAGCTGTCGCCGACCACGGCCAGGGGCGTGGGGTTGCGCAGTCCCACCACCAGGGCGGCGAGGACGACGCCGATGAGGCTCTCGCCGACGATGAGGCCCGAGGCGAGCAGGACGCCCAGTTGCTTGGCCTGCTCCGCGCCCGGCCGCCGTTCGATGCGCCGCTCGTAGATGTGGCCGACGACCGCGCCCACGACCACCATCAGGGTCACGGCCATGGGGAGGTAGACGCCCAGTCCTACCGCCAGGGGCGGCAGGCGCGGGCGGCCGGCGCGGCGCAGTCCCTCGTCCAGGACGATCACCACTGCGCCGATGGCGATCCCGATCCCGATCAGGCTCCAGTCGATCTCGCCTCCGAGCACGCCTCTGGCCAGGGCGGAGATCAGGCCGGCCTGGGGCGCGGCGAGGGCGCGGCCGACGACCGCGCCCGGCGCGCCGACAAAGCCATAGGCGTGGTTCAGGAGGTCTAGGATCGGGGGGATCACCGCCGCGCCCATAAGCACGCCGAACACCAGCGCCGCCTGCTGCTTCCAGGGCGTCGCGCCCACCAGCTGACCGGTCTTGAGGTCCTGCAGGTTGTCGTTGGCGATGGCGGCGATGGCGAAGACGATGGCGGTGACGAAGAGGGCGAAGGCGGTAAGCGCGTGGATCGCCCGGGGGCCCGACGCGCCATGCGCCTCCGCCACCAGCAGCAGGGACGCCCCGATGATCGCCAGTATGCCCACCCCTGAGAGGGGGCTGTTCGACGAGCCGATCAGCCCGGCCATGTAGCCGCACACGGCCGATACCAGAAAGCCGACCAGAACCACGAAGATCACGCCGCCGATCGCCAGGGTCCAGGCTGTCGCTCCAAGACCGCCCTGCCGCGCGAAGCCGACCAACAGCCAGGCGATCGGGACCAGGCTCGCCAGGCAGACCAGGCCGACGATGTTGATCGGGATGTCCCGCTCGACGATCGGCAGCGCCCCGCCCTGGCCTCCGCGGCGCGCGCGCGAGGCCGCTAGGGCGGACCGCAGCCCGCCCGCCACCGGCCCGACCAGCTTCAGCAGGGTCCAGACCGCCGCGACGCCGATGGCGCCCGCGCCGATGAAGCGCACATCGTGCGACCAGACCTGCTCGGCCGCGGCCTGGGCAAGGCCGGGCGTCGCGTGCAGGGCGGTCAGCGTCGGCACGGCCGCGCCCCAGCCGATCGCCAGCCCCAGCAGCATGGCCAGGCCCACCCAGAGCCCGACCAGATGGCCGACGCCGAACAGGGCCATGGACATGCCCAGGTCGAAGCCCGTGGCCGATCGGCCGAAGCGCGCGTACTTGACGACGTCGCTCGCGAGCAGGCGCATGGCGATGGCGACCGCGAATGCGGCGGAGACGAGTCCGCCCACCACTACCGTGAGCAGGCCAGCGCGGCCCTCCGCCGGGGCATCTCCGTCCCCCTCGTGGCGCGCGCCGACCCTGAGCACCTCGGCGCAGGCGACGCCCTCGGGATAGGGCAGGTCGGACTCGGTCACCAGGGCCCGCCGCAGCGGGATCGAATACATCACCCCCAGCACGCCACCCAGGGCGCAGACGGCGAACGACTGCCAGTAGGGAAAGCCCGTCCACCAGCCGATCATCACCAGGCCCGGCAGGACGAAGATAATCGACGACAGCGTCCCGGCGGAGGAGGCGATCGTCTGGACGATGTTGTTCTCCTGGATACTCGCCGACTTGAAGCCGCGCAGCAGAGCCATCGAGATCACGGTGGCCGGGATGGAGGAGTTGAAGGTGAGTCCCGCCTTCAGCCCGAAGAAGACGTTGGCGGCGGTGAACACCGCGGTCATCAGCGCGCCGAGGATCATCCCCCGGACCGTCAGCTCCGCCACTGGCCGCATCCGCGCCGGCGCTACCGCGCCGCTGCCCCCCAAGAGCGCCATGCTTCCTCCAGAGCCGCCCCGCGCGGCCGTCCCGCCGCTTCTACGGAGTCGCGGCTTCAGCCTTCGTTACCGCCCCTGGAACACCGGCCTGCGCTTTTCCACGAAGGCGCGGAAGGCCTCGCGGCTGTCTTCTGAGCGGCCGCAGGCGGTGTGTCGGGCGGTCTCGGCGGCGATGAAGTCCGTCAGGCCCATGCGCTCCGAGTCCACGAAGTTGGCCTTCATGCCCTTCAGCGCCAGCGGCGACGCGTTTGCGAGCCGGTCCGTCAAGGCGGTCAGCTCGACCTCGAACTCCGCCTCGGAGGTGACCTTATTGACCAGGCCGATGCGGGCGGCCTCGGCGGCGTCGAACTTGCCGGGCAGGAAGTAGAGCTCGCGGGCCTTCGCCGCGCCCAGGATGCGCGGCAGGAACCACGAGCCGCCCATGTCGCCGGACATCGCCACGTCCAGGAAGGCGGTGTTGAAGCGGGCGGTCTCGTCGCAGATCCGCAGGTCGCACGCGGTCGCCCAGCCGAACCCCGCGCCTGCGCAGGCGCCGCGGATGGCGGCGATGGTGACGATCGGCGCCTCGTGCAGGAGGACGCTGACGTTGAAGGTCTCCGGCCGCGTCGGCTCCTGGCCGGCGGCGTAGGCCTTCACGTCGGCGCCGGGGCAGAAGTCGCGGCCGACGCCGCGCAGCACCAGCACGCGCAGCTGCTCATCGGCGGCGGCGTCCTGCACCGCCTCCCAGAGCTCGTCCATCATCTTGGGCACGATGCCGTTGCGCGCCTGCGGCCGGTTCAGCGCGAGGGTCGCGACGTGGCCGCGCTTGTCATAGACGATGGTTTCGCGGCCGCTCATGGCGTCCCTCCTGTCCAGGGCTG
>DATJRL010000300.1:0-2213 GCA_035504785.1 Caulobacteraceae bacterium | reverse complement strand
GGCACACCCAACCTGCTGGCGCTTACGCTCGAAACGCCAACGATTCCAATACTCCGAGCGCCATCCAGGGAATCAGGGAAGGCGCCCAAGGGCATGACCTCACGGGACGATGACTTCGATCCGCGCCCCGGCCGCATCCGTAACGGCAACCAGGGCGCCAAGCGACCGAAGAGCTTCGTTGGCGAGGTGATGCGGGCCGCGAAGAAAGCGGGCCACCGAAGCCAGACGTTCAAGCGAAGCGGCGGCTCCGCAGGACGCTCGACCTTCGGCCGTGGACGGCGGGCGGCGCTGTCCCTGGCCTCCCGATCGCCAAACCGGCGCGTCGTCGTCATGATGCGGATCGTCCGCCATCGCGGCGGCCGTTTTCGTTCCGCGCCGCTCTCGAAGCATGTCGCGTGCCTGAAGCGCGACGGTGTGACCCGCGTCCGCACTGAAGCCCGAATGTTCAACGCGACTTCCGACGACGCCGACACAAAGGTCTTCGCCCGACACTGCGAGGAGGACCGGCACCATTTCCAGTTCACGGTGTCGCCCGAGGACACCGCTTGGATGCCCGACTTGCGCCTTCACTCGGGAACTGATGGCCGACGCGGAGAGCGACCTCGGCTCCAGAGGGTGGAATGGGTGGCGGTCGATCACTGGAACACCGACAATCCCCACAGCCATGTGCTCCTCCGCGGCCGCTCTGCAACGGGCAGGACCTGGTCATCAGCCGCGACTACATCGGCAATGGTTTCCTAAATCGCGCGCAGGGCGCGTCACCATAGAACTGGGGCCGAGAACCGAGCAGGAAATCCGCGCGAGTCTGGAGAAGGAGGTCAATGCCGAACGTTAGACGCCTCGATCGCTCTCTTCGCGCCATCTCCGACGAGAACGGGGGATCGCCGATCTTCGCCCGGCGGCGCCGGCGAAGACTCAGAGCTTCGCCGTTTGATGTTGGGTCGCGTCGCCAAGCTCGAGCGCCGCGGTTTGGCCGAACAAGTCGGCTCGGCGCAGTGGACCTTGAAGCCTGGCCTCGAGCCGGCCCTACGCGATCTCGCCATCCGGGGCGACATCATCAAAACGATGCACCGGGCGATGAGCGGCTCAGGAAGGGAGCCTGACGTCGCCCGCTTCGCGCTTCACGGCGACCAGCCCGCAGAGCCCGTCCTGGGACGCCTGGTCGAGCGCGGTCTCCACGACGAGCCGAAGGGCATGGCCTACGCCGTCATCGACGGCGTCGATGGACGCATGCACCACCTTGTCTTCTCCGACCTGGAGCTGACAGGCGACGCCAAGCAGGGCGCGATCGTCGAGACGCGGGCCTATGGCGATGCCGGCGGCCGCACGCGACTGTCGCTTGCGACCCGGTCAGACCTGGCAATCGAGGCCCAGATCTCGGCTCCGGGCCTGACCTGGATCGACCGCCAGCTTCTCGTCAAAGTGTCCACGCTGAGCAGCAGCGGCTTTGGCGCTGAGGTCCGTGAAGCAATGGACCAACGGATCGATCATCTCGTTGACCAGCGTCTTGCCCGACGGCAGGGTCGGCGTGTGGCCTTCGCGCGCGACCTACTCAATACCTTGCGCCGGCGCGAGCTCGACGAGGCCGCCGCCGATTTATCGGCGGAAACCGGGCTGAGCCATCGCCCCTCCGCCGAAGGCGAGCATGTCTCGGGGGTCTATCGCCGGCGTGTCACGCTCGCTTCGGGCAGGTTCGCCATGATCGATGATGGGATGGGGTTTCAGCTCGTCCCCTGGCGGCCGGCGCTGGAGCAGCAGCTCGGGCACCATATCAGCGGCGTGATCGCGCCAGGCGGGAACGTAGATTGGAGTTTCGGCCGAAAGCGAGGAATCGGACTCTGACTCACTCTCAAACGGTACCGGTGGGTACCTAACCGAACGACGCGGAACGAGACCGTGGCGCCCAGTTGCGGTCGCACGCGGAAGGCAACAGTTGCGCCAGTCCCTGCCGTTCGGGGTCGTCGAGGTCAACGCGAACCTTCGACCCTGAACAGGCATTCGAGGTTAGTCCTGTGAACGGGCCTATACGGCGGAAAGCGGGCGAAGCCCAAGACTGCTGTCGACGTCCGGTCTCGGTAGAGTAGGAGTGTGGCGCGGTGGCTTTAGGCTGGGCATATCCGTTTGCCGCCCCTTTCGTCTGGCGGTGCCTTAGTGTCTCAGCCGTGACTCCGTTTCCACACCCCCCTCATCGAACCGGACGTGCGGATTGCCCG
>DATJRL010000299.1:0-5000 GCA_035504785.1 Caulobacteraceae bacterium | reverse complement strand
TCATCCTCTCAGACCAGCTACTGATCGTCGCCTTGGTGAGCCTTTACCTCACCAACTAGCTAATCAGACGCGGGCCGCTCCAATGGCGATAAATCTTTCCCCCGTAGGGCACATCCGGTATTAGGCCAGGTTTCCCCGGATTATTCCGAACCAAAGGGCACGTTCCCACGTGTTACTCACCCGTCCGCCACTCACCCGAAGGTGCGTTCGACTTGCATGTATTAGGCCTGCCGCCAGCGTTCGCTCTGAGCCAGGATCAAACTCTCAGGTTGAGTTGACGTTCTGACCGAAATTTCTATCGACCGGGCGGTCGATAGAAGCGTTCGTTGCGTAGTCTATTGACGAGTTCCCACCGACACCGGCCGAAGCCGGTGACAATGGATTGTCTTCAAGAGACCGCAATTGTCAGCGTCGAGATGGTGTGGTGCACCATCGCCAGGACGCCGCCGCCTGCGTTTCTCTTTCCAAATCAACGATGTCAAAGACCCGACCGGAGGCTTTCCGGCCCCGCCGATAACGCCCGGCGGCGCGAGGAGCGGCGTCTCTATCCGCACCCAAATTCGCTGTCAACCAGCCCTTTGCGCCCATCACGGAGGTCCGTTTTGAGCGCAAAGACCGCTTCGGGGCCGCTTAGGGGCTTGCCCCTGCCAGTCCGTGGCGAGTCGATTGAGGGGGCGGAAACTAGTGCGGCCGGTTTTGAAAATCAAGGCCCTAAAGCCTCAGTTCCATCCGTCCGCGTCACAGCCTCGGCCGGCGAGCGAGGCGCGGCGTATAGAGAGGCCTTCGGATGGGTGCAAGCGGTATTCTGGGCGACATGGTGAACGAGGTCGAAAACGTCGCGGAGGAGCCGCTGTCCGGCGGCATCGCCGCGGGGCGCGTCACCAAGGTCGGGGACACGGTACGCCGGCCTTCGGGCCCGGGGACGCCGACGCTGCAGGCGCTGCTCCGCCACCTCCGCGGCAAGGGGTTTCCCTGCCCCGAGCCGCTCGGCCTGGACGCGTCGGGACGGGAGATTCTCAGCTTCCTGCCGGGCCGTGCGTCCAATTGGCCCTGGCCGCCGATTCTCCTCCAACCGGAGGGCGCACGGCGGATCGGCGCCATGCTGGCGCGCTATCACGCCGCGGTGGTCGACTTCGCGCCCTCCTCGGCCGTCTGGACGCACGGACCTCAGGAGATCGGCGCCGACGAAATCGTGCTGCATGGCGACTTTGGGCCGCACAACCTGATTTGGAACGACGACGAGCTGACCGGCGTGATCGATTTCGAACTGGCGAGGCCCGGCGCGCCGATGGAGGACGCGGGGTTCGCGGTAATCCGCGCCGCGCAGCTGCGGCCGGACGATATGACGCGCGGGCCTGGCTTCGAGACGCCGCCGGATCGGGTCCGGCGCCTGGACGCGTTCGCCGAGGGGTTCCGGGCGTCACGTAGCGAACTCATTGTCGCCGCGTTGGGGGTCCAGCGGGCGGAGATCGACCGGATCGAGCGACTCGGCGCGGCCGGACTGGAACCTTGGGCCGCATTCCATGGCAAGGGACTGGCCGACGTCGCTCGCGCCGAGCTCGTTTGGATCGAGGCGAACGCCGCCTGGCTTGCTTAGGGACATCAGCCGCGCTTGCGCGGTTCGACGGCGGGCGCCTAAACAGGCGCCATGCTTTCCAGCAAAGCCCGCTACGCCCTGCGCGCCCTCGTCGAATTGGCGCGCGGCGACGGCGTCCAGGTCACCGCGGGCGAGCTCGCTGAGCGCGCCGATGCGCCGCGTAAGTTTCTGGAAGCGATTCTGCTCGAGCTGGCGCGGCGGAGCATCGTGGTCAGCCGACGGGGCAAGCTCGGCGGCTACAGCCTAGCCCGGGCGCCGGCGCAGATCAGCTTCGCCGAGGTGATTCGGGTGATCGACGGGCCCCTGGCGCTGGCGCCATGCGTCTCGCGGCTCTCGTTCCGCAAGTGCGACGACTGCCCCGACCTTGCCACCTGTTCGATCCGCGAGGCGCTGTTGCGGGCTCGGGACGCCACCGCCGAGGTGCTGGAGGCGTACAGCCTGGCCGACGCCGCCGCCGGCGACGGCGCTGAGGTGTTCCACGGCGAGCGCGCCGGCGCTTGAGCGGCGGTTTCCCAGCGCGCCGGAAGGCGCTTTCCCGATCGCCGAACGGGAGGAGTCGCGAATGACTGCGGTCGCCGCCGCCGGGGAGCGGCAGCGCTCTTCGCTGCGCCGGGTGATCGTCGCCAGCCTGATCGGCACCACCATCGAGTGGTACGACTTCTTCCTCTACGGCACCGCTGCGGCGCTGGTGTTCGGCCAGGTGTTCTTTCCCAAGTCCGACCCGCTGGTGGGCGTGATGCTGGCTTTCACCACCAACGCGCTGGGATTCGCGGCGCGGCCGGTGGGCGGACTGGTGTTCGGTCATTTCGGCGACCGTATCGGCCGCAAGCGGCTCCTGATGCTGAGCCTGGTCATGATGGGCGTCTCGTCGGCGCTGATGGGAGTCCTTCCCGGCTACGCCCAGATCGGCCTCGCGGCGCCGCTGCTGCTGACGGCGCTGCGGCTGGTGCAGGGATTTTCGGTGGGCGGCGAATGGGGCGGCGCGGTGCTGATGGCCGGCGAGTTTGGCGACGCCAAACGCCGCGGATCGTGGGCCGGCTGGCCGCAGGTGGGCGTGCCAATCGGCAACCTGCTGGCCGCCGCGGTGCTGGCGGTGATGGCCGCAGCGCAGAGCGAGCAGGACTTCATCGCCTGGGGCTGGCGCGCGCCGTTCCTGCTCTCGGCCGTGCTGGTGGCGATCGGGTGGTGGGTGCGGTCGCGGCTCAGCGAGAGCCCGGTGTTCGAAAAGGCGATAACCGAACGCGAAGTCGAGTCGGCCCCGGCCCTGGAGGCGCTGAAGCGGCGGCCCGGCGGCATCGCCGTCGGCGCCGGCCTCAGGCTCGGCGAGAACACCTGCTATTACGTGATCACCACCTTCTCGGTCGCCTTCCTGGCCGAGCAGGTCCATGTCGGCCGTGCGATGGCGCTGAACGCGGTGCTGATCGGATCGGCGGCGGAAGCGGTGACGATGCCGCTTTTCTCCGCGCTCTCCGACCGCATTGGGCGCCGGCCGGTCTACGCGATCGGCGCGGGCGGGATGGCGGTCTGGTTCTTCGCTTTCTTCGCGCTGCTGAAGACCGGCGCGACCGTGCCGATCGATGCGGCGATCGTTGTGGGCCTGGTGCTGCACGGGGCGATGTACGGGCCGCAAGCGGCGTTCATCTCCGAGCTCTTCCCGACCCGCTACCGTTTTTCCGGGGCGTCGATCGCCTACCAGCTGACCTCGATTTTCGCCGGCTCGCTCGCGCCGATCATCGCGGTGGCGCTGCTGAGGCAAACCGGGACGCCGCTATGGATCTCGGTTTATGTCGCCGCCGCCTGCTCGGTCAGCGTCGTCGCAGCGCTGGCGGCTCGAGAAACGCGGGGCCAAAGCTTCGCCGAAATAGACGCACGAGGCTGAGCAATGCTTGCCAAAGAGCTTTGGCCGCGCCTAAGGCCCGCCGGGCTCGCGTCCCAGACGCGTCACTAAGGGGATCAGTTTGCCGTCTGGCGACCTCACTTTGGTCACGGGCGCGACGGGCTTCGTCGGCTCGGCGGTGCTGAGGGCCTTGACGGCGCGGGGCGAGCGAGTGCGGGTGCTTGTGCGGTCCTCGAGCCCACGGCGCAACCTCGACGGGATCGACTGCGAGATCGTCGAGGGCGACATGACCGACCCGCCCGGCATGAACCGGGCGCTCGGCGGCGTGCGCCATCTCTACCACGTCGCCGCCGACTATCGGCTCTGGGCCCGCGACCCGGACGAGCTGCGCCGCGCCAACCTCGAGGGCGCGAAGGCGGTGATGGAGGCGGCGCTTGCGGCGGGGGTGGAACGGATCGTCTACACCTCGAGCGTCGCCACCCTGCGCGCGGCCGATGCGGCGACGGTGGTGGACGAGAGCTCGCCGCTCGGCGAATCCGAGGCCATCGGCGCCTACAAGCAGAGCAAGGTCGCGGCGGAGCGGCTGGTGGAGCAGCTGGTGGCGGAGCGCGGGCTGCCGGCGGTGATCGTCAGCCCCTCGACTCCAATCGGCCCTCGCGACATCAAGCCGACGCCCACCGGTCGGATGGTGCTGGAAGCGGCGCAGGGCAAGATCCCCGCGTTCGTCGACACCGGGCTCAACCTCGTCCACGTCGACGACGTCGCCGACGGACATCTGGCGGCGATGGAAAAAGGCCGGATCGGCGAGCGCTACATTCTCGGCGGTCAGGACGCCACGCTGCGGCAGATGCTCACGACGATCGCCGGCATGACCGGTCGCAAGCCGCCGACGGTGGCCCTGCCCCGCGCGCCGCTTTATCCGCTGGCCTTCGTCGCCGAGGCTATCGCAGGCGTGACCGGCAAGGAGCCGATGCTGACGCGCGACGCGCTGAAAATGGCTTCGCACCACATGTTCTTCTCCTCGGCGCGAGCCGAGGCGGAGCTGGGCTATCGCGCCCGCCCTTACACCGAGGCGTTGAGCGATGCGCTGACGTGGTTCCGCGAGGCGGGATACCTGGCTTGAACGCCGGCCTGGTCATCGCGGCGATCGGCGTCTCAGCCTGGGCCTATCTGCTGGTGGGACGCGGCTTCTTCTGGCTCATGCGCGAGCGGGACGACCGCGACCTGCCCCCCGAGCCCACGGCCTGGCCGTCGGTGACCGCCGTGGTTCCTGCTCGCAACGAGGCGGACGTCATCGTGCAATCGATCCGCAGTCTGTTAGGCCAGGACTATCCGGGTCCGTTTCGGGTGGTGCTGGTGGACGACAACAGCGAAGACGGCACCGCCGCGGCCGCGGCCCAGGCAGGTCGGGCCGACCGGCTCACCGTCCTCAGCGGCCGACCGCTCGCGAAGGGCTGGACCGGCAAGCTCTGGGCGGTGAACCAAGGCGTCGAGGCCGCCGGCGTCGATACGCCGACCTATCTCTGGCTCACCGACGCGGACATCGCCCACGACCCGCTCACCCTG
>DATJRL010000298.1:0-16873 GCA_035504785.1 Caulobacteraceae bacterium | reverse complement strand
GTCTACCCGACCGGCGCCCGCAACGGCGTGTGGATGGAAGTCGACGACGAGAACGGCAACCGCGGCTGGATGTCCTCGGCCTTCGCGACGCCACGGTGAGGTCCTCATTGGTCCCCCAATAGTGTCATCCCGGACGAAGCCGCGCAGCGGCGTAGATCCGGGATCTCCTCAGCACAGGAGCGACAAGCAGATCCCGGATGAGTCCCGCTTCGCGGGCTCTCCGGGATGACAAACAAGGTGTGCAACTGACTTAGTTGCGCTGATTGTCCATCAACGAGTGTCAATGAAAGTCCCGGCTGTGCTGCATCCTGCCCGTGGATGAGGGACGATGACCACCCTGGCCATCTTCGGTCTGCATTTGGGCCAGGCGCGGTGAGAGGTCGACGAAGCGCTCGGCGACGACGTGGATCACGTCGCTCGCCCGCTGCAGCCGGCCGCTGACCACCAGGAACGCCGAACTCATCACCGCGCGACGGTTGGCGGCGAACACGTCCTGCCAGATCACCGCGTTGGCGACGCCGGTCTCGTCCTCGAGGGTGGCGAACACCACGCCCTTGGCGGTGCCGGGGCGCTGACGGATCAGCACCAGGCCGCCGACGGTGACGCGCTGGCCGTCGCGCATCGTCTTCAGGCGTTCGGTGGGCACCGCGCCCAGGTTGTCGAGCAGCGGCCGGAAGAGGCCGCAGGGGTGCGCCTTCAGCGACAGGCCGGTGGTCCGATAGTCCTCGGCGACGTGGGCCGGCAGTTGCATCCTCGGCAGCGGCGCCGGCGGCTCTTCCAGACCAAGACCGGAGAGCAGCGTCGGCTCGGCCTCGGCCTTCACCTCCGGCGCCAAGGCCTTGGCCGCCCACAGCGCCTCGCGCCGGTCGAGCCCCAGCGAGCGGAACGCGTCGGCTTCCGCCAGCAGCTCCAGGGTCCGCCGCGACAGCCGCGCCTGGTGGACGAGGTCTTCCAGCGTCGCGGCGCCGGCCGCGCGCGCGGCGAAGAGCCCGGCAAGATCGTCCTCGCCCAGCCCCCGAATCTGCCGCAGGCCGAGGCGGACGGGAAGGAGTCGGCTCCCCTCCCCCTTGAGGGGAGGGGTCGGGGATGGGGGTCTCGACGAGCCACCGCCCCGTCGAAGGACAATCTCTTCGAGTCGAGCGTCCCCTTGCAGCCCCCCACCCCCTGCCCCCTCCCCTCGAGGGGGAGGGGGTTCTAATCGAGTATCCCAGTCGCTCAGCATCACGTCGGGGCCGCGCACCTCGACGCCGTGTTCGCGGGCGTCGCGGACCAGTTGGGCGGGCTGGTAGAAACCCATCGGCTGGGCGTTCAGCAGGGCGGCGCAGAACACGTCCGGATAGTGGCGTTTGATCCAGGCCGAGACGTAGACCAGCTTGGCGAAGCTGACCGCGTGGCTCTCCGGGAAGCCGTAGGAGCCGAAGCCCTCGATCTGGTGGAAGCAGCGCTCGGCGAACTCGGGATCGTAGCCGCGCCGCACCATGCCCTCGACGAACATCGCGCCGTAGTCGCCCACGGTCCCCAGGTTGCGGAAGGTGGCCATGGAGCGGCGCAAGCCGTTGGCCTGCTCGGGGGTGAACTTGGCCGCCACCATGGCGAGCCGCATCGCCTGCTCCTGGAACAGCGGCACGCCCTTGGTCTTGCCGAGGATGGCCTCGAGCTCGTCGGGCGGCCCGTGCTCCGGCGCCGGCTTGGGGAAGCTGATCGGCTCGAGGCCGTCGCGGCGGCGCAGGTACGGGTGCACCATGTCGCCCTGGATCGGTCCCGGACGCACGATCGCCACCTCGATCACCAGGTCGTAGAACTTCCGAGGCTTCAGCCGCGGCAGCATCGACATCTGCGCCCGGCTCTCCACCTGGAACACGCCGACCGAGTCGGCCCTGCACAGCATGTCGTAGACGGCTGGATCCTCCTCGGGGATGTCGGCCATGTCGGCGAACGCCACGCCGTGGTCCTCGGCCAGCATGGTCATCGCGCGCTTGATCGCGGTGAGCATGCCCAGCGCCAGCACGTCGACCTTCATCAGCCCGAGCGCGTCGATGTCGTCCTTGTCCCAGGCGAGGAAGGTGCGGTTTTCCATGGCGGCGTTGCCGATGGGGACGGTTTCGTCGAGCCGGCGCTTGGTCAGCACGAAGCCACCGACGTGCTGCGACAGATGCCGCGGGAAGCCGAGGAGTTCGGTGGCGAGGTCGACGGCGCGGCGGATCTCGGGATTGTCCGGATCGAGCCCGGCCTGGCGGATGTGGTCGTCGGGCACGCCATCGCCCCAGGAACCCCAGACCGTGCCGGCGAGCGCGGCGGTGATGTCCTCGGTGAGCCCCAGCGCCTTGCCGACGTCGCGGATGGCGCTTCGCGGCCGGTAGTGGATCACGGTGGCGACGATGGCGGCGCGGTGACGGCCATATCGTTCGTACACGTACTGCATGACCAGCTCGCGCCGCTCGTGCTCGAAGTCGACGTCGATGTCGGGCGGCTCGTCGCGCTCCTTGGAGATGAAGCGCTCGAACAGCACGTCGTGGTCGGGCTTGCACGGGTCGACGGAGGTGACGCCGAGACAGAAGCATACGGACGAATTGGCCGCCGAGCCTCGGCCCTGGCAGAGGATCCCCCGTTCGCGCGCCCATCGCACGATGTCGTGCACGGTGATGAAGTAGTTCGGGTACTTCAGCTCCTCGATGAGCGCGAGCTCCTTGTCGAGGAGACCCGCCACCTTCTGCGGCACGCCCTCCGGGTAGCGCCAGGCCGCGCCGGCCCAGGCGAGGTCGGTCAGATGCTGCATGGCGGTCTTGCCCGGCGGCACCGGCTCGTCGGGGTACTCGTAACGGAGCTCGTCCAGCGAGAAGCGGCAGCGCTCGGCGATCTCCAGGGTGCGGGCGACCGCCTCGGGCCAGGGCGCGAACAGCCGGGCCATCTCCTCCGGCGACTTCAGATGCCGTTCGGCGTTGGCTTCGAGCCTGAGGCCCGCGTCGCGGATCGTGCACTTCTCGCGGATGCAGGTCAGCACGTCCTGCAGCGGACGGCGCTCGGGGGCGTGGTAGAGCACGTCGCCGGTGGCGACCATCGGTGCGCCGACGGCGCGGCCGAGGGCATCCAGCGCCGCGATGCGCTTCAGGTCCTGGGCGGCGTAGGCGCGGGAGGCGGCAAGCCAAATCCGGCCGGAGAAGTCGGCGGCGGCGCGGCGCAGGCGCCGGGTGAAGGCGTCGTCCAGCGTGGGCGGCGGAGCGACGATGACGAGCTGGCCCTCGCCGTGGGCGACGAGATCGTCCCATGTAAGCTCGCACTCACCCTTCTTGGCCCGCAATTGCCCGACGGTCAGCAGCTTGGTCAGTCGGCCGTAGGCCTCGCGGCTGGTGGGGTAGCAGAGCACGCTGGGCGAGCCGTCGGCGAAGTCGAGCCGGCAGCCGAGGATGAAGCGCAGGCCGAGCGCCTTGGCCTTGACATGCGCCCGCACCACCCCGGCCAGGCTGTTGCGGTCGGTGACCGCCAATGCCGCCAGCCCCAGCGCCTTCGCCGTCGCCACCAGCTCCGCCGGCTGCGACGCGCCGGTGAGGAAGCAGAAGTTGGTGGCGCACTGCAGCTCGGCGTAGGTCATCCCCGTCCCTCCCCTCGTTCCCCTCCCCCTTGAGGGGAGGGGTTAGGGGTGGGGGTCTGCAGCCGCGCCAACGGGCCGTCGAGCCGATCCCCAATTCCAAGCGCGTGCTCGATTTCGCTGGCGACGCGATCCCATTGCCCGAGCACGACTTCGTTTGAAAATCGCAGAGTCCGATAACCCGCGGCCGCAAACCAGGCGTCGCGATCCCGATCCTTCTGCGGCTGGTGGAACGGGCCATCCAACTCGATGACCAGCTTGACGGCGTGACAGCCGAAATCGGCGATGAAGCGCCCAACCGGAACCTGGCGGCGGAAATGCAGGCCATGATGATGGCGCAGCGTGCGCAGCCAAGCCCAAAGCCGACGCTCTGGCGTCGTCGCTTCGTTGCGGAGAGGCCGCGCAAGTTTGATGTGAACGGGACCGCCTACTTTGCGAGTCGGCGGCAGGCCCTCGGGGTTCCCCGCAGAGCCCCCCACCCCTAACCCCTCCCCTCGAGGGGGAGGGGAATTTCTTGAATCATCCCAGCCCATGCAGCCACCACTTCGGGGGGGCGGGGGCGCCGTAGAGGCCGGCGCGGAAGAGCCAGTAGCGGACGCCGGTGTCGTCCTCGACGCGGTAGTAGTCGCGGATGTGCGACGGTTCGGTCTCGCCGGGCGGGCGTCGCCACCATTCCTCGGCGAGGCGTTCGGGTCCCTCGGAGCGCCGCACGCGGCGCAGCCGGCCGCGCCAGCGAAAGCTGACCGGCGGGTCGTCGGGCACGGTGGCGATGGCGTCGATGGGCTCGGGCCGCGCCAGCAGCCGCACCGGCCGAGGCCGGTCCTTGGCCCAACCGCCGGCCTCGCGGGGCGCGAAAGGCCCGTGGCGGACGACCGCGCGTTCGGGGATGTGGCTGGCGTAGGGCGCGGCGCGCCAGACCCGGTCCGGCCCCAGGCGATTGGCGAGCCGGTCCACCAACGGCGCGACGCCGTCCTCCGGGGCGATCTCGCCCCGCAAGGCAGCGAGTCCGGCGGTGTCGAGCCCGGTCTGGCGTTCGGGAAGCGGCTCCACGCGCTCGGCCGCCAGCGTCACCACCTCGATCCCGAAGCCGGGGTCCACCGTCTCCAGCATGGGAGCGAAGAGCCGGGCGATAGCCCCGGCGTCGCGGCCGGGCAGAGACAGACCCACGACGCGACGTTCGGCGCGGCCGTCGAGGCGATGAAAGGCGAGCTCGAAGCGCCCGGCGCCCCGCCCTTCGGCCATCAATCGGGCGCAGAGCTTTTGCGCGATGTCGAGGCTGGCCCGCGCCAGATCTTCCGGGACGCTGATCGGCTCGGCGAAAGCGAGACGGGAGAACCAGGGCGTGGGCGGACGGCGGAATTCGAGCGCCTCCTCGCCCCGCGCCAGCGCCTGGTCGAGCCGAGTCAGCACCTGCGAGCCGAAGCGGCGGGTGATCTGGTCGCGCGGCAGACTGGCGAGACGGCCGATCCGCGAAAGTCCGAGCCGGGCGAGCTGGGCGGCGATCTCCATATCGAGCCGGAGCGCGCGGACCGGCAGCGGCGCCACGAACTCGGTCTCGGCCCCCGGCGGGACCACGACGCCGTCCTCGCCGAACCGCGCCAGCGCCCAGGCGGCGCCCGCGGAGCCGGCGATCGCGCCGCGCGCCGGGATGCCTTGCGCCGCCAACCGGCCGAGGAGATCATCCAACAGCGCCTGCTCGCCGCCCCAGAGATGAGCGACGCCGCCGACATCGAGGAAGAGCCCATCCGGCGCATCGGCGGCGACAGCGGGGGAGAAGCGCACGCACCAGTCGACGAGGGCGGTCAAGGACGCCTCGTCGCCCCCCGGATCGGCGTCGGCGGCAGCCAGCTCCGGAACCAGCGCCATGGCGTCGGTCGCCTTCTGGCCGGGGAAGAGCCCCAGCGCCGCGGCCCGCTCGTCCACGGCGTAGAGCCGCCGCACGCCGCGCTCGGCGGCGATGAGGGCGAAGGGGGCGGAGGCCCCCTCCACCCCCCGGATCAAGTCCGGGGCCTCCGCTTCGCTCCGGGCGCGGTCCCCCTCCCCCAGAGGGGGAGGAGATTCAGCGCGGACTCTCTTCCCCCCCTGGGGGAAGTGGCCCAAAGGACCAAAGGGGGACTCAGCTGGCGCGGCGAAGCGGTGTTTGCGTCGCCACGTCGCGATCGGCCAGGTCGGCGACCAGACGGAAAGGATGCGGGGCATCGTCCTCCTCCCAGGCTTCCAGGATCCAGGCGCCGGTTCGTCCGCCGCGGCAGCGCTCGAGCGTCACGCGCCATCGCGGCGCGCCGAGGCCGAGCGCCGGCCCGATCGTCGGCTCGCTGGGCGCCGAGGCGATGGTCCAGCGCGTCGCCGCTGCGGAGCCAGGCTCGACCCTCGCCTCACCGCCGTATGGCCGCCGGCGCAGCACGAAGCCGGTGGCGCCGCCCTGCTCGCAGGCGAGCTGCAGGCGTCGGCCGGCGGTGAGGCTCACCTCGCCCACCTCGCCGAACGCCGCCGCCACGCCCGGCGTGCGCAGCGCGTCCTCCAGCACCGCCAGCGCCTCGTCGTCGTCGCGGGCGCAGACCTGGATCAGACGTTCAGTGGGAAAGCCGAGGCCGGCGAGACCCGGGGCGTGCAGGTCGTCGCGCCGCAGCACCCAGACCAGCTCCCCGATCCCAACGCCCGGGGCGACGGCAGACCGGGGGGCGGCGAGGCGGGCGACAAAGCCCGCGCTGGCCGCGGCGGTCTCCAGATCGAGCCCCTCGCCGGCGAATTCGTGCCAGCGGCCCAGTGGCAGCCCCCCGCCCGGCAGACAGGCGTCGAGACGTTCGTCGCCGAACCGCAGCACCTCGCGCGGCGCCGACGGCGGCTCCAGTGCGGCGATCTCGGCGCGCAAGGCGTCCAGGCGTATCTGGCGGGGGACGAGCATGGCCTCGGCGTTGATGTTCCTTTTTTGTTCTAATCCTGGCCGACGCGGAGTCAAGTCGAGGCTCTTCCGCCGCGCCACTCCGCCCCTCTATACCGGCCTGCCATGAGGATCGCCGTCTACGCCATCGCCCTCAACGAGCAGGCTTTCGCGGAGCGGTTCATGGCCTCGTGCCGCGACGCCGACCTCGTGTTGGTGGCCGACACCGGATCGACCGACTCCACCGTCCAGCGTCTGCGCACCCTCGGCGCCGACGTGCGCCACATCCGCATCGCACCCTGGCGCTTCGACCACGCCCGCAACGCCGCGCTGAACCTCGTGCCGCAGGACGTCGACGTCTGCGTCTCGCTCGATCTCGACCAGACCCTGTCGCACGGATGGCGTCCTCTGATCGAAGCCGCCTGGGCCAAGGGCGCCACCCAGCTCTACTACACCCACGTCTTCACCCAGCCCGGCGCGAGCGGCCCGGTGATCTTCCAGGACAATCGCATCCATGCTCGGACCGGGTTCGCCTGGGACTACCCCTGCCACGAGTGCCTGATCCCGCTCTGGAACGTCCGACACCAGGCGGAGACGGACCTGCGCCTGAAGGTCCTGCACGCGCCGGACCTGACGAAGTCGCGCGGCAGCTACCTGCTGCTGCTCGAACTCGGCGTCCGCGAGCGGCCGAACGACGCGAGGGCGGCCCACTATCTCGGCCGCGAGTACTACTATCTGAAACGCTACCGCGAGGCGGCGCGCGAGTTCGAGCGCTACATCGCGCTGAGCCCGGACGACGGCGGCTACGAACGCAACGGCACCCGGCGCCTGCTGGCTCACTGCCGCGAGGAGCTGGGCGACCTCGACGGCGCATTGGCCGAATTCGAGGCGGCCGTGACGGATGGACCCCACATGCGCGGCGCCTGGCTGTCGCTGGCCTGGGCCTACCACCGGCGCGCCGCCTGGGCAGACTGCCTGACCGCCGCGGAGCGCGCGATCTCCTTGCGCGACGACGAGGCCCACTATGGCGACGACTCCTCGCCCGGCGTGGTCGCGGAAGACCTGGCCTGCCTCGCGTCCTGGTCCCTCGGCCATCCGCTGACCGCCTGGGACTATGCCCGCGACGCGCTGAAGAAGGCGCCGGGCAACCCGCGACTGCTGGCCAACCTCGCCCGCATCGAGGCGGCGCTGAAGCGCGAAGGCCCGCAGGCGTTCGGCGTCTCGCTCAAGCCGCTGGACGAGGCGGGAAAACCCATCGAGACGACGGCGCAGAGGCCTAGTCCGCCAGAGGCGTCACCTCGTCGGGCGGCGGATCCATCTCGGAGCGCGCCACGTCGAGTTCGGTCTGGCCAGCAAGCCAAGTCATAATATTTCCCTCGCTTGCGGGGGAAACGTCGCGAAGGCAAAGCCGAGCGACATGGGGGAAGCGCGCTGCGCGCGGCTCGCCGCCTTCCCCCGCAAGCAAAGCGGGGGGGGAAGGGTCATCCCGTCCTCAAAACTTCAGAGCGCGCGCCTCCTTGACGTGCGGCAGCGCCTTGATCTGGCCGAGCAGCGCGCCGTCCGGCGCCTGGTCGACGCCCACCAGCGCGATGGCGTCCTCGCCGGCGGCGACTCGGCCGAGGTTGAAGGTGGCGATATTGACCCCCTTCTGCCCAAGCAGCGCGCCGAGCGCCCCGATGAAGCCCGGTTTGTCGAGGTTGTTCACATAGAGCATCGCCGGCGCGAAGGCGGCGTCCAGCTCCATCCCCTTTACCTCGACGATGCGCGGGGCGCCGCCGATCACCGCGCCGGCGAAGGAACGGCGGCCCATCTCGGTGGTGACGGTGATCCGGATCAGGCTGTCGTAGACCGGCGAGGTGTCCTGGCGGCTCTCGGAGACGGTGATGCCGCGCTCCTTGGCCACCGCCGGCGCGGAGACCATGTTCACCTCCGACAGCATCGGGCGCAGGAAGCCGGCCAGCGCCGCGGCGGAGAGCGGACGGACGTTCAGGGCCGCCACCTCGCCCTCGTAGGCGATATCGACGCCTTTCAGGCCCACATCGACCATCTGCCCGGCGAAGGCGCCCAGCTTCTCGGCCAGAGCCACGAACGGCTTCAGTTTCGGGGCTTCGTCGGCGCTCACCGAAGGGCTGTTGAGGGCGTTGGTGACCGCGCCGGTCAGCAGGAAGTCGCTCATCTGTTCGGCCACCTGCAGGGCGACGTTCTCCTGCGCTTCGTTGGTGGAGGCGCCCAGGTGCGGGGTGGCGATGAAGTTCGGCGCGCCGAATAGCGGGTTTGCCTTGGCCGGCTCCTCGACGAAGACGTCGAACGCCGCGCCGCCGACATGGCCGCTGTCGAGCGCGGCGCGCAGCGCCTGCTCGTCGACGAGGCCGCCGCGGGCGCAGTTGATGATCAGCACGCCCTTCTTCGCCTTCTCCAGCGCCTCGGCCGACAGGATGTTGCGGGTCTTGTCGGTGAGCGGCGTGTGCAGGGTGATGATGTCGGCGCGCGCCAGCAGGTCGTCGAGTTCGACCTTCTCCACGCCGAGCTCCACCGCCCGCTCGGGCGACAGGAACGGATCGTAGGCGACGACGTGCATCTTCAGGCCGTTGGCGCGGTCGGCGACGATCGAGCCGATGTTGCCGGCCCCGATCAGGCCGAGCGTCTTGCCGTAGAGCTCGACCCCCATGAAGCGGTTCTTCTCCCACTTGCCGGCCTGGGTGGAGGCGTCGGCGGCGGGCAGCTGGCGGGCGAGGGCGAACATCAGGGCGATGGCGTGCTCGGCGGTGGTGATCGAGTTGCCGAACGGCGTGTTCATCACCACGACGCCGGCGGCGGTGGCGGCCGGGATGTCGATGTTGTCGACGCCGATACCGGCGCGGCCGACCACCTTGAGGCGCTTGGCGGCGGCCAGAACGTCCTTGTCGGCCTTGGTGGCGGAGCGGACGGCGAGGCCGTCGTAGTCGCCGACGATCTTGAGCAGTTCGTCCTTCGAGAGGCCGGTGCGGACGTCGGCGTCGACGCCGCGCAGGCGGAAGATCTCGACGGCGGCGTGGGAAAGCTGGTCGGCGATAAGGACTTTGGGGGCGGTCATGGGGTTCTCGATTTAAGTAACCCTCCCCTTGAGGGGAGGGTGGTCGCGCAGCGACCGGGTGGAGGGCTCCCGCGGCGTTCCGGGTGTGGCAGGCAGACCCCCACCCCCGGCCCCTCCCCTCAAGGGGGAGGGGAGCTGGAACTAAGCCGGCGACAGTTCGGCGGCGAGGGTGGCGAAGGCCCAGTCGAGCCAGGGCGTCAGGGCGCGAAGGTCGTCGGTGTCCACCGTGGCGCCGCACCAGATGCGTAAGCCGGGCGGGGCGTCGCGGTAGCCGCCGATGTCCAGGGCGACGCCCTCCTTCTCGAGCAGCGAGGCGAGCTTCTTGGCGAAGTCGGCCTGGGCGTCGGCCGGCAGCGACGTCACCGCCGGCGCCACCACGCTCAGGCACACCGAGGTGTTGGAGCGCGTGGCGGGATCCTCGGCGAGGAAGCCAGCCCACGGCGTCTTGGCGACCCAGGTCTCCAGCACCTTGAGGTTCTCGTTCGCGCGGCGCTTCAGCTCGGCGAGGCCTCCGATCGAAGCGGCCCACTTCAGCGTGTCGAGATAGTCTTCGACGCACAGCATCGACGGCGTGTTGATGGTGGCCCCTTCGAAGATCTCCAGGTTCACCTTGCCGCCCTTGGTCAGGCGGAAGATCTTCGGCATCGGCCAGGCCGGTTTATGGGTCTCGAGCCGCTCGACGGCGCGGGGCGAAAGGATCAGCACGCCATGCGCGGCTTCGCCGCCCAGCGCCTTCTGCCAGGAGAAGGTCACCACGTCGAGCTTCTTCCAGTCCAGGGTTTGGGCGAAGCAGGCGCTGGTGGCGTCGCAGATCGTGAGGCCCTGGCGGTCGGCGGCGATGAAGTCGCCATTCGGCACCCGTACGCCGGAGGTGGTGCCGTTCCAGGTGAACACGAGGTCGGCGTCGGGGCGCACCTTGGCGAGGTCCGGCAGTCGGCCATAAGGCGCGTCGAGCACCTCGGCCTGGAGCTTCAGCTCCTTCACCACATCGGTGACCCAGTCCTTGCCGAAGCTCTCGAAGGCCAGCAGTTGCACCGGCCGGGCGCCCAGCAGCGACCAGAGCGCCATCTCGACCGCGCCGGTGTCCGATCCGGGCACGATGCCGATCAAGTAGTCGGCCGGCACTTCCAGCACGTTGCGGGTCTGGTCGATCGCCGCTTGCAGCCGGGCCTTGCCAAGCTTCGAGCGGTGCGAGCGGCCCAGGACCGCGGACCTCAGGTTTTCAGGGGACCATCCGGGCCGTTTGGCGCATGGGCCGGAGGAGAATTCAGGGCGCGCCGGCCGCATGGCCGGCTTGGCGAGGGTATTCACTGCGATGTCTCCCATCCTTGCAGATGGGCAGCGTCCCGTTGGGAGGACGTGGCCCGGCGCGCAAAAACTCTGGTTCGCGCCGCCGCGCAAGGGAAAAATCGACGCGGCCGGGTCTACGCAGGGGTCGATCCCCGCTGTTGGCGGCGCGCCGCCAACTCCGCCGCTTCGCGGGCCAACACGGTTCGCCGCCGCCATGCGAGGCCGGTCCCAGCAACGATGCTGAACGAGATTCCCACAGTATCCAAGTTGTTGATCCAGGCATGGATATGGTCGGGCGCCCGCTCCATGACCAAATAGTAGGCATGCAGGCTGAATTGCACCGCCTGCAGCAGCATGGTCACGCCAAGCCAACGATGGGCGAAGCGAACGACCAGCATCAGGAGACCGATCGCCCAGACGAAGTCGACGGCGAGTTGAAGGACCTCGCCAACGTGTTGTTGCAAGACCATCCGCGACACGGGAAGCATCAAAGCGTTGAGCGCGCTGCCGATACCCGCAATGCGTGCGGCCGTATCGCCCTTCCACACAGCAAACGGCGCCGCCAGGACGGCGCTCAATATAACAAATATTGCGAGCGGAGAGTGATACATGCTTCGCGCCTCCAGCCGGAGCTAGAGGCGCGAAACAGTTAAACTATCGCAACCGAAGTGACGTTAGGCGACTTCCCGAACGACAGCCGTCGTCGGCTCGGCCTTGTCTTCGACGTCCATGCGAGTGCGGATGCCGACGCGCAGCTGAACTTCCGCCAGCTCCGAGTGGGCCGAAACCATCGACGTCCGCGCTTCCGATAGGGCGGAGAGAGCGGCGGTGAGCTTGGACATCGCGGCGTCGCCGACGTTCGCGGCCACCCCGATTTCCATGCGCGCACGCAGCAATTCACCAACCAGTTCCGAAGCCTCGATCAGCGCCGCATCGATCGAACGCTCGGCGCTGCGCAGCTTCGTGGCCACGCGCTTCGCGACAAAAACCTTATCCACCGTACATGCCTCCTCATCCCCAAGGAATAATTTACGGTAAACGAAGCTTTAACGCGTGTCTATACAAAAAGGTAGGCTCGGAAGCGAAGCGTTAGGGATGCTTAGGTATAGGCGTGCAAGAGGGCGGTAGATCCGCGCACGTTAACTATATCGGGCCCGCGGATGCGAGAGCGCAACAGGCCGCCATTCCAGGCGCGAGTCGCCAGCGTGGCGATCATCACGACCGTGGCGGTCCTCGTCGCGGCATGCGTTTCGTTCATGCTGCAACAGTGGAGCGTTAGTCGCCAGGAAGCGCGGACCGAACAGTCGACGCTGGCCACGGTCATCGCTTCGTCGACCGCCCCGGACATGGTGAACGCGAACGCGGCCGCCCTGGCCCAGGACGTGGCCGCCGCTCACGCCTCGAAGGCGCTGGTCGACGCGCGCCTCCTCGACGTTCACGGCCGCACGCTGGCCTATTTCGTCCAGCCGCCGCGGCCGCCAGCCGCCGCCGGCGCGGACGACGATTTAGGCCCGGTCCATGCCACGACCGCCCCGGTGCTGCTGCACGGCAAAGCCATGGGCGAGGTGGTGCTGCGCAGCCACGACCCCACGGTCGTCGCCCTCCTGCCCCGGTTCCTCGCGCTCACCGGCGCCCTCTTCTTCGGCGCCAGCGGCATCGCGCTTTTCGTCGCCCAGAGCCTGTCGCGCCGGGTGACCGCTCCGATCGAGCGGCTGTCCAAGGCCATGGCCCAGGTCGCTTCCAGCGGTGAGTTCGTGGCGATCGACCCGGACGAGGCCGACGACGACGTCTTCATGCGCCTGATCACCAGCTTCAACGAACTGCTCACCCAGCTCGACGCCAACCACAAAGAGCTGTGCGAGACGCTCGAGGACCTGATGGAGGCGCGCGACGCCGCCAACGCCGCCAACGTCGCCAAGTCGCAGTTCCTGGCCAACATGAGCCATGAGATCCGCACCCCCTTGAACGGGGTGCTGGCGATGGCCGAGGTGATGGACCGCGGCGACCTCTCCGAGCCGCAGCGCGAGCGCCTGACCATCGTGCGCCAATCCGGCGAGCAGCTGCTGGCGGTGCTCAACGACGTGCTCGACCTTTCCAAGATCGAGGCCGGCAAGCTGGAGCTGCTGGACCAGGACTTCGAACTGGATCGGGTGGCGCAGTCGGTGCGCGACGGGTACGGACCCCTCGCTCAGGAGAAGAACCTGGCCTTCGAGGTGCGGATCGCCCCCGACGTCGCCGGCGCCTGGCGCGGAGACGCCGACCGCTTGCGCCAGATCTTCGGCAACCTGGTGTCCAACGCCATCAAGTTCACCGCCAGCGGCTCGGTGGTGGCGCGCTTCGAGGCGGCCGACGCGGGAGGATTGCGGCTGTCGGTGGTCGACAGCGGCATCGGCATCCCGCGAGACAAGATCCCGCACCTGTTCGAGAAGTTCACCCAGGCCGACTCGTCGACGACGCGGCAATATGGGGGCACCGGTCTCGGTCTCGCCATCTGCCGGGAGCTCGCCCAGCTGATGGGCGGGCAAATCTCGGTGCGAAGCGAGGAAGGCAAGGGCTCGACCTTCATCGTGGAGTTGCCCTTCGCGCGCGCCGCCAGCTCCGGCGCGGCCGAAACCCCCGACGCCGCGGCGGACGTCGGCCAACGCCGCGTTCGGGTGCTCGCCGCCGAGGACAACGTGGTCAATCAGAAGGTGCTCAAGGCCATCGTCGAGCCGATGGATGTGGAGCTCGCCATCGTGGGCGACGGCCGCGCCGCGATCGAAGCGTGGCGCGACGGCCAGTTCGATGTGATCCTCATGGACATCCAGATGCCGGTGATGGACGGCATCGCCGCCTCCAAGGCGATCCGCGCGGCCGAACGGGCGAGTGGCCGTCCGCGCACGCCGATCCTCGCGCTGACCGCCAACGCCCTGGTCCACCAGGTCGAGGAGTATCTGCTCGCCGGGATGGACGGCCACGTCGCCAAGCCGATCGAGATCGCCAAGCTCTACGACGCGCTTGGTCGCGCGCTCAGCGAGCAGCCCAGCGCGACGCCGGAAGCGGCCTAACGCGGCGCGACGCTGAGTTCGGGCCAGCGGGCGATCAAGCCGGCGGCCGCGCGGGCAAAGCCGGCGCTGGTGGGCCGTCGCGGGTTGGGACGCATGCGCAGGGCGAACAGGTCGTCCAGGCCGAACGGCGCCAGGATGGCGAGGCGGTCGTCGGCCTCCAGCCGCACGCCGACCGCGAAGGTGGCGCTGACGAACCGTTCGAGGGCCTCGGCGCTGCAGGCGAGCGGCGCATAAGGCTCGCCGAACTTGCCCTCGAACCACAGATGCACCCGCGCCTGGTTGCGCACCTCCACCATCCGGTCGAACGGCGGCGCGAAGGCGGCGGCGGCGCGGCGGATGACCACATCCTCGGCCACGTAGGAGGTGTCCGAGGCGTCGAAATAGGCGAGGTCGTAGTCCTTGATTCCGTAGTCGGACGCGCGGCCGGTGAGGTGGTTGAGCACCGGTTGGTAGACCGCGCCGGAGAAGAGCAGCCAGTCGGGCAGATCGAGGTCGCGAGCGCCCTCGAGCACCGTCATGAGGCTCGGCGCGGCGCGGACGATCGCCTCGAGGCGACCCTTCAGCCCCTCGCTCACAATCCCCTCGCCGGCCAGGCGTGGCCCAGCGGGCCCTGCCCGGCGCCAAACCCCGGCGCCCGACGGATGGCGTCGCCGGTGTAGGCCCAGGCCCGGGCGACCGCATCGGGCAAGGGCAGGCCCTGCGCCAGGCCCGTGGCGCAGGCGCTGGCCAGCGTGCAGCCGGTCCCGTGGGTGTGGCGCGTCGGGATACGCGGGCCTTCGAACATCGTCTCGCCGTCTGGGGTCATGAGCAGGTCTACGACCGAGTCGCCGACGACATGCCCGCCTTTCATCAGCACCGCCCTGACGCCCGACGTCAGCAGCGCCTCGCCGGCGCGGCGCAAGTCGTCGGTGTCGGCAATGGCGAGTCCGGTCAGCACTTCGGCCTCGGGGGCGTTGGGCGTGACCAGGGCCGCGCGGGCCATGAGCTGGCGAAGCGGCGCCAGGGCCGCGTCGTAGATCAGTCGCGCGCCGCCCTTGGCGACCATGACCGGATCGACCACCAGCGGGATGTCGGACCGATCCGCCAGCGCCTCGACCACGGCCTCGGCGACGTCCGCCTCGCCCAGCATGCCGGTCTTGACCGCGTCGGCGCCGATGTCGGCCAGCACCACGCGGATCTGGGCCGCGACGACGTCCGGCGGGACCGGGTGCACGGCGTGGACCCCGCGCGTGTCCTGCACGGTGACGGCGGTGATGGCGCTGGCCGCATAGCCGCCGAGCGCGGTGATGGTCTTGATGTCGGCCTGGACCCCCGCCCCGCCGCCCGAGTCCGATCCCGCGATGGCGAGGACGCGACCGAGGTGGGGCGAGGTGGTCATCCCTCAGGCTTGGCCGATCGCCTCCGCGACCGCAAGCGCCTGACGGGTCTCGGCGACGTCGTGCACCCGCACCGCCGCCGCGCCGGCCCGCGCCGCGGCCAGGGCCATGGCGATGGAGCCGCCGAGACGCCGGTCGGCGGTCGACGCATCGCCGGCGATGCGGGCGATGGAGCTCTTCCGACTCGCGCCGACCAGAACCGGGAAGCCGAGCGCGACGACGCGGTCGAGATTTCGCATCAGGGCGAGGCTGTGCTCGGCGGTTTTGCCGAAGCCGATGCCCGGATCGAGCCAGATGCGGCCCCGCGCGACGCCAGCGGCAATGGCGGCCTCGGCGCGGGCGGCGAGATAAGCGGCGACCTCGGCGACGACGTCGTTGTAGCGCGGCGCGGCCTGCATGGTGCGCGGCTCGCCCCGCATGTGCATCAGCACCACCTCGCAGCCGATCTCCGCGGCGGTCTCCAGGCTCTCGGCCGACCAGCCGAGGGCGGTGACGTCGTTCCACATCGTCGCCCCGACCGCGCAGGCCGCCGCGGCGACGCCGGGCTTCATGGTGTCGACGGAGATCGGGACGCCGCTCTCGGCGCGCAGAGCGACGATCAGCGGCGTCACCCGCGTAACCTCGTCCGCCTCCGACACGGGCTCGGCCCCCGGCCGCGTCGACTCGCCGCCGATGTCGACGATGTCCGCGCCTTCGGCGATCAGCCGGCGCGCATGGGCGAGAGCCGCGCCGTGGTCGAGGAAACGGCCGCCGTCGGAGAAACTGTCCGAGGTGACGTTGACGACGCCCATGACAAGGGGGTTGGCGCGAAGGCCCCTCCCCCTTGAGGGGAGGGGGTGGGGGTTTGCCGGCGACGGCGAGGTGGCGGAAAGAGCCCCCCGCCCGGCCGCTTCGCGGCCACCCTCCCCTCGAGGGGGAGGGTGCATCCTACGCCGGTTCCGGCGCGGCGCCGGGCGGGATAGGGGCGGGGGCGGCCGGACGCGGGGCGAGAGGCACCGAGGACTTCGGCCCCGGCGGCGCCTTCATCTCCGGCTCGTCGCGGCGCGGCGGAATGCCCTTCAGAACGCCCACGATCTCGTCGCCGCTGAGGGTTTCGTACTCCAGCAGGCCCTTGGCCAGGGTGTGCAGGTCTTCCAGCTTCTCGGTGAGCAGGCGTTTGGCTTCCTCGTAGCCCGACTGGGTCAGCCGCTTGATCTCAGCGTCGATGAGCTTGGCCGTATCTTCGGAGACGATCTGGTTGCGCGCCACCGAGTGGCCCAGGAACACCTCCTCCTGGTTCTCGCCGTACTCGACGATGCCCAGCGCGTCGGAATAGCCCCACTTGGTCACCATGGCGCGGGCGAGCTTGGTCGCCTGGCTGATGTCGGAGCTCGCGCCGGACGTGACCTTCTCCTTGCCGAAGATGAGCTCCTCGGCGACGCGGCCGCCGTAGAGGATGGCGATGCGCGAGGTCATCTGCTCGTAGCTCATCGACAGCTTGTCGCGCTCGGGCAGCTGCATGGTGAGACCCAGCGCCCGACCCCTCGGGATGATCGTCACCTTGTGCAGCGGGTCGGTGGCCGGCACGTTCAGCGCCACCAGGGCGTGACCGCCCTCGTGGTAGGCGGTCATCCGCTTCTC
>DATJRL010000297.1:0-3214 GCA_035504785.1 Caulobacteraceae bacterium | reverse complement strand
CGCTGATCGCCGAGACGATCGACCTCATCGCGGTCCTCGCCGGCCGCGGCTCCGCGCGCCGGCTCGCCGAGCTCGCGGTGGTGAAGGGCCTCTCGCCCACCGGCGACTACGTCCTCACCCCCGCAGGAGAACCGTGATGCTCATCAAGGATGCCCGCCGTGCGTTCGCCACGGCATCCGCCTTCGTCTTCGTCGCCCTCGCGACCGCGCCGGCCTACGCCGCCGGCTCGAACATGCCGTGGGAGCAGCCGCTCAACCAGATCCTGGAGAGCATCCAGGGGCCGGTGGCCAAGGTCGTGTCCGTGATCATCATCATCGTCACCGGCCTGACGCTCGCCTTCGGCGAGACGAGCGGCGGCTTCCGGCGGCTCATCCAGATCGTGTTCGGTCTGAGCATCGCCTTCGCGGCGTCGAGCTTCTTCCTGACCTTCTTCCAGTTCGGCGGCGGAGTCACGGTGTGATGGAGCAGGATGACGCCATCACCGGGTTCTACGCGCCGGTTCACCGTTCACTGACCGAGCCAATCCTGCTGGGCGGCGCGCCGCGTGCCGTCGCGATCGTCAACGGCACGCTCGCCGCCGCAATCGGGCTCGGCCTTCGTCTTTGGATCGTTGGCGGCCTGATCTGGCTGATCGGCCATATCGCAGCCGTCTGGGCCGCGAAACGCGACGCCGCCTTCGTCGACGTCGTGCGCAGGCACCTGCGCTACCCGCAGCATCTGGTCTCGTGAGGTTCGCCCAATGATGAACCTCGCCGAATATCGCCGCCGCAGCCAGAGCCTCGCCGACTTCCTGCCCTGGGCAGCATTAGTCGCCAAGGGCGTCATCCTCAACAAAGACGGCTCGTTCCAGCGCACCGCGCGCTTTCGCGGCCCCGACCTCGATTCCTCGACGCCGGCCGAGCTGGTCGCGATCACCTCGCGTCTCAACAACGCGCTGCGCCGTCTCGGCTCCGGCTGGGCCGTCTTCATCGAAGCCCAGCGCGTGCCCGCGCACAACTATCCGCTCAGCCAGTTTCCCGATCCGGTTTCCGATCTGGTCGATGCCGAGCGTCGCGCCCAGTTCGAGGAGGAAGGCGCGCATTTCGAGAGTGGCTATTTCCTCACGTTGCTCTGGCTGCCGCCTGCCGACGACGCCGCCCGCGCGGAAGCCTGGCTCTATGAGAACCGAGCGCATGGCGGCGCCGACTGGCGCGCCGCTCTGGAAGGCTTCGTCGACCGCACCGACCGCGTCTTGGCGCTCCTCGAAGGTTTCATGCCGGAGGCGGATTGGCTCGATGATCGCGAGACGCTGACCTACTTGCACTCCTGCATCTCGACCCGGCGCCAGCACGTCCGCGTGCCCGAGACGCCGATGTATCTCGACGCCATCCTCGTCGATGAGGATCTGACAGGCGGACTCGAGCCGCGCCTTGGCCGCGCCCATCTGCGTACCCTCACCATCATGGGCTTCCCGTCGCAGACCTGGCCGGGTCTGCTCGACGACCTCAATCGCCTGGCATTTTCCTATCGCTGGGCGACGCGCGCCGTCTGCCTCGATAAGACCGACGCCGCCAAGCTGCTCGGAAAAGTTCGCCGCCAATGGTTCGCCAAGCGCAAGAGCATCATGGCGATCTTGAAGGAGGTGATGACCAACGAGGCATCGGTGCTGATGGACTCCGATGCCGCCAACAAAGCGCTCGATGCCGACGCCGCCCTGCAGGAGCTCGGCACCGACCTTGTCGGCGAAGCCTATGTCACCGCCACCGTCACCGTCTGGGACGACGATCCACGTATCGCGGACGAGCGCCTCCGCCTGGTTGAGAAAGCCATCCAAGGCCGCGACTTCACCTGCATGCGCGAGGGCGTCAACGCCATCGAGGCCTGGCTCGGGTCGTTGCCAGGCCATGTCTACGCCAATGTGCGCCAGCCTCCGCTGTCGACCCTCAATCTCGCGCACATGATGCCGTTCTCGGCGGTCTGGGCAGGGCCGGAACGAGATGAGCATTTCCGGGCGCCGCCACTGTTCTTCGCCAAGACGGAGGGCTCGACACCTTTCCGCCTTAGCCTCCACGTCGGCGATGTCGGCCACACCTTGATCGTCGGGCCCACTGGCGCCGGCAAGAGCGTGTTGCTCGCACTCATGGCGCTGCAATTCCGGCGATACGCCGGCGCACAGGTTTTCGCCTTCGACTTTGGGGGCAGCATCAGGGCGGCCGCGCTCGCGATGGGCGGCGATTGGCATGATCTCGGCGGGGCCCTCTCAGACAGCGCCGCCGAGCCCGTCGCGCTCCAGCCTCTGGCGCGTGTCGACGATCCCGGCGAACGCGCTTGGGCCGCGGAATGGGTGGCGGCGTTGCTCGCGCGCGAGTCCGTCACCGTCACCCCGGAACTGAAGGAACATCTATGGTCGGCTCTGACCTCGCTCGCGTCCGCGCCAGTTCAGGAGCGGACGATCACCGGCCTTTCGGTACTGCTGCAGTCGAACGCGCTGAAGCAGGCGATCCAGCCCTACACGGTCGCCGGACCCTGGGGGCGGCTGCTCGACGCCGAGATCGAGCGGCTCGGCGAGGCGGAGGTCCAAGCCTTCGAGACGGAGGGTCTGATCGGCGCTGGCGCCGCCCCGGCGGTTCTCTCCTATCTATTTCATCGCATCGAGGATCGCTTCGACGGTCGCCCCACCTTGCTCATCGTCGACGAGGGCTGGCTCGCCCTCGACGATCCCGGATTCGCCAGTCAGCTACGCGAATGGCTGAAGACACTCCGGAAGAAGAATGCGAGCGTCGTCTTCGCTACGCAGTCGCTCGCCGACATCGACGGCAGCGCGATCGCGCCAGCGATCATCGAGAGCTGCCCGACCCGCATTCTGCTTCCCAACGAGCGCGCGCTCGAGCCGCAGATCGCGGCGATCTACCGGCGCTTCGGTCTCAATGATCGTCAGATCGAAATCCTGAGCCGGGCCACACCGAAGCGCGAATACTACTGCCAGTCGCGGCGCGGCAATCGCCTGTTCGAACTCGGCCTGTCCGAGGTCGCGCTCGCCTTTACCGCCGCATCGTCGAAGACCGATCAAGCCACCATCGAAGAAATCCTCGCCGCGCACGGCCGCGACGGCTTCGCCGCCGCTTGGCTGCGCCGCAAGGACCTCGATTGGGCGGCCGACATGCTTACCCGGAACGAGGAGGTTTCGTCATGATTGCCCGCCGCCTGCGCGCCCTGCTTCTGGCAGGCGCCGCAG
>DATJRL010000296.1:0-2242 GCA_035504785.1 Caulobacteraceae bacterium | reverse complement strand
GCCGCCGGGCCGGAGGGCTCGGACGATGTCGGGGGCGAGGCGGACCAGCGGCCGGGCCAGGATGTTGGCGAACACCAGGTCGTAGGCCGCGGCGGCGGCGATGGTGCGGGCGGCTAGCCCATCGGCGCGCGCGAAGCGGGCGCGGGCCTGGTTGAGCGCGGCGTTCTCGGCGGCGATGCGCACCGACGCCGGATCGATGTCCGTGCCGAGGACCACTCGGCCGCCCGTGCGGGCCGCGGCGATGGCGAGGACGCCAGTGCCGGTTCCGACGTCCAGGACCTTTGGAAACCGGCGCGCTCTCAGCAGGTCGTGGTAGGCGACGAGGCAGCCCAGCGTGGTGCCGTGGTGCCCGGTGCCGAACGCAGCCGCGGCCTCGATGCGCAGCGCCACCGCGTTCGCCGGGATCCGACCCGCGTCGTGCGCCCCGAACACGAAAAAGCGTCCGGCGCGCACCGGCGGCAGGCCCGACAGCGCCATCGCGAGCCAGTCGGCGTCGGCCAGGGGCGCCGCAGCGACGCGAAGGGCCCGGCGATCCGTCAGCAGGCTGAGCAGACCTTCCGCCTCCTCGTCGGAGGTCGGAAAAAGGTCGATGCGCCAAAGCTCCCGCGTCTCGTCCTCCTCGATGATCGAATAGGATGCGCCCTCGAGGGCGGGATCCGCATCGATCGCGGCGGCGGCCGCTTCGGCGTCGGCGCGAGGTCCGCGCGCGGTGATCTGAAGGGCTTGGGCGCTCATCGGCGAGCCCTTAGCGGCTGGGGACCGGGCTGGCGAGGGCGCGAGCCCGCGACTAAGGTGCGCGCGGCGCGAGGAATGTGGCGATCATGGCGGGCCTGAAGGACAAGCGCGGCTTCATCGACAAGGAGCGGCTGGACCTCAGCGAGCGCCAGGCGGTGGAGTACTGGATGAAGCGCTGGGGCGTCACCCGCGACCAGATCGCCGCTGCCCATCGCAAGGTCGGCCGCCTGACCAAGGACATCGCCGCCGAGCTCGGCAAGCGGCGGTAAGGCCCCTTCGGCTCAAGCGGCGAGGCGGCCGGACCGAAAAGGGTGTGACGCTGCGGCCGGTGCTGCAAGCGCTGCAGGCGTGGGGCGCAAGGTCCGCGCCGCCATCCCGCGGCCGGGACGGTCCGAGCGTCCGTTCGCCCTGACCGACGAGTCGTCGAGCTTGGCGGGAGACAAGCGAATTTGATGGCTCTGCCCAATTTGGGCGCGCCGAGCAGGTGTAGGGTGTCCGATGGCGAAAGGGAGGGCGCTTTACGAACACCAGACGAGGAGTTTTGGTAATGGCCGAGCCTCAAACCAACCCGGCGACGGAACAAGCACGCGGCAAGAGCGACGCCTCGCCCCGCTCGGCGACAGAGACGAGGAGCTTCGAGACCGCCGACCTCAAGGCGAGGCCGGGCTACGGCGAAACGCCGCCGCCCGGCGCCCAGCAATCGATCGCGCAGCGGCCCGCCGAATTTGGCCGACAGCTGGCCGAATCTTGGCGCGCCATGGACCCGCTGCTGAACATGCAATACGACTTCGGCCGCTGGTTCGACGAGGTATGGCGCCAGACTTTCGGGTTCCAGCCCATGCGGACGCAGCCGTTCGGCGCGCTCGGGCGGTTCGGCGCGGCCGGCCTCTTCGGACTTCCGCCGGCCGATCTGAAAGAGACGTCCCAGGCGCACCTCCTGGCGATCGAACTGCCCGGCCTGGCGCGCTCCGATCTCAACGTCTCGATTGACGGCGATACGCTGGTGATCTCCGGCCACAAGGCCGAGGAGACCGACGGCGCGGCGGGCGCGAGGTATCACTTCAGCGAGCGTCGCTTCGGCCACTTCGAGCGCATTTTCCCGCTCCCCGCGGACGTGGATCGCTCGAAGATCGAGGCGAAATTCCAGGACGGGGTGCTGAACGTCACCCTGCCCAGGGAGGCCGCCACGTCGGCCCGCCGCTCGAGCATCCCGATCAAGGGCTGAGCCGGGGGTTGAGGCGCCGCCGAGGACCTAGTGTCCCGAGTCCGAAGTTCGCAACTGCGTGGGGCGAGCGCCGGGCGAACTTCGGACTCGATAAGGACACTAGGAAGTCTATGATTCTAGTGTGGTTTACGAACCGGAAGTTCGCCTCCGCGCCCGCCCCAGGATCAGGCGAACTTCTGGTTCACCACACTAGGTTTCAGGCGGCGCCCGCCATCTGCTGGCGCGCCCAGCCGACGATCTGGCTCGCAGGCATCGCCCCGGCGGTTTGGGCGATGACGCGGC
>DATJRL010000295.1:0-9567 GCA_035504785.1 Caulobacteraceae bacterium | reverse complement strand
GACCTCTTCGGAAAGGCCGATGGTATCCTCGCCCGGACGCTGGAGAAGCCGTTGAGTCGCGAAGCGCTGGGACTCGGCGCTGCGACTTCGCCGAGTGAGGACGATGACGGAGCAGACTGACCTGTTCGGCGATGCGCGTGGCCCAGCGCAGCTCAGTTTCTTTGGGCCCGGCGAGAATCAGATTCAGCCGCCGGCGCAGAACTTCACTCCCGACCCCGATTCGATCCGGAGTCGCCTGCGATTGATCCTGCAAAAGGCCCAGCGCGCCCAGACGATGCCGTGGCCAGAGCGCGAGGCGCGTATGTGGCAAACAGTGTTTCCGCAGATGACAAACTGGCTGCCGCCATCGGAGGCGGAGCAACTGCAACTCGATTTCTTCCGCGAGATCGAACGCTTAAAGGCGGCCTAGGAGCCCGCTCTTCGGCGGGGTCGAGTCTCGCGACTCGCCGACGCCGCAAAAGGCCTAAACCACCCTGCAGACGAATTCCTCGAACTTGCCGGACGGCCCGGTCGGCAGGCGGCCCGTGAAGTAGGTGAAGCGAATCTCGAACGGATGCCCGAGCGCGGCCTGGATGTGGGCGGCGAGGGCGGTCTCTTCGGCGCTCGCGAGCGGGCGCTCGACCACGAGGCGCGCCTCGATCGCCTCGGCCTCGACCTGGATCAGCTGGTACTGGACGACGGGGGCGATGGCGCGGAAGCCCGCGAACCCCACCAGCGGCCAGTGCCGCCGCCCATCCGGCATCCGCACGAAGTTGCGCTCGCGGCCGAGGATGCGCCGCAGCGTCGGCAGGCCGCGACCGCACGGGCAGGGACCGGCCACCTCCGCGTAGTCGCCGATGTCGTAGCGGATCAGCGGCGTCGCGAAGTTGCGCAGGTCGGTGACCACCACCCGCCCGACCGCGCCTTCGCCGCAAGCCGCGCCCGCCGGGCTCAGCACCTCGACGATCAGGGTCTCGGCCATCACGTGATAGAAGCCCGAGGCGGGGCATTGCAGGGCGATGTAGCCGACCTCCTGCGAGGAGTAGGTGTCGGCGATCGGCAGGCCCACGACGCGCCGGACCGCCTCGCGCGTCGAGGCCGGCAGGGTCTCGCCGACGGTCCGCAGCTCCCTCAGGCTCGTCAGCCGGGCGCCCTGGCGCTCCAGCTGCTCGGCGATCGCCAGCAGCGTGCTCGGATAGGCGATCAGGCTCGTCGGCCCGAAGTCGGCGAGGGCGCGGACGAGATCGGCGGCGTCCAGGGCGATCGGCAGGCTGAGCGACGGCCCCGACTCGTAGAGCAGGTTCACCGGCGGTCCCCAGGTCGTCTGCTCGGCGGGCGCGGAAATGTTGGCGCGGATGGCCGCGAGGCGTCCGCCGAACTCGCGGCCATGCCAGAGGTGGTCGCGCATGGTCATCGCCAGCCAGTCGAGCTGGTTGACGGCGGTGCGCACGACCCGGACCGGCTCGCCGGTGGACCCCGAGGTGCTCGCCTCGCCAAGCGGCATATGCCGGGCGGGGACTTCGCGGCAGTGCAGCTGGTCCCACGCCTGCACGTCCCGCCGCCCCATCGGCGTCAGTCGTCGCAGTCCACCGGGTTGCGCCAACGCCACCGCATCCAGCCCCGCGGCTTCGAGCCGGGCGCGGAACTGCGGGGACTGCGCCGCGCAATGGGCCGCGAGCGCGCCAAGTTGGCGACGCTGGCCCGCGGCGATCTCGGCTGGAGACCGCCATTCGCTGTGACCCAGCTGCGCGACGAGGGCGGCGAGCGGCCCGGCGCGGGGATCGGCCGACGGCCGAGGAACGCCGGGCGCGGCGTCCCGGCCTGTCATCCGCCGGCCTCGGCGACCAGGATCGGGCAGCGCTCGGCCAGGGGATAGCTTCCCGAGGCGGCGAAGCGGACGTTCGACACGGCTTGCGCCGCCACGGCCGCCATCTGCGCCGCGGTCGGAAAGCAATAGGTGGCGGGGCTGCCCCGATAGGCGTCGAAGTCGCCGACGTCGTCCGGGCTCCAGCCGCTGGCGGCCGCGAGGGCGGCGCGGTCCGGGAATATCTCGTCCAGGGCGCGCCAGATCGCGTCGAGCGCGACGTTGGCGTCGCCTCGCGCGGCGCAGAGCGCCATGGCCAGCCGCCACTTGAAGGCGTGCGGGCTCGGCTCGCCGCCGGTCAGGACATCGGCGGCCAGCGCCTCCAGCGTTTCCGCGGCGTTCGGCGACAGATAGCAGCGGATCGCGATCCGCCCGCCCGGCGCCAGCCGCTCGGCCACGCTCGCCAGCACCGCGCGCACGTCGTGCGGCCAGACCAGCGCGTTCAGGCTGCCGTCGCCGGTCGCCGCGGTGAACGGGTGGGGGAAGTCGGGCATCGTTCGCCAATCGGCCAGTATCGCGCGGCGATCGGCCCTGTCGCCCGGCCAGACCCGCGCCAGCATCTCCTCGCTCCAGTCGACGGCCGTGAGATCGCGGCCGAGGCTCGCCAACTCCGGCGTCACTCCGAGCTGGAGCACGCGCGCGTCGTGGCCGTCGATCTGGCGGCCGATGGCGTCGACGATGTCGGCGTTGGGCCGCAGCGGCGGGCGGAGCCGGGGCCATCGCCGATGGAACGCCTGCCAGACGTCCTCGGCTGGCGAAAGCGCGTCTCGCGAGTCGGAGAGGATGATGATCGAAGCCCCGCCCAAGGTTCAGCCGTTGGCCGCACGACCGACGCGCACGTCCGCTCGATCCGAACTGTCGCCGACGCCCGCCCGCTCAAGCGGCGCCGACCCTAATCGCCCCGTCCTGGCGAAACAACCTTGGCGACGCCGGCGGCCAAGGTCTCGCCCTCGGCCTCCGCCTCCGGCAGGTGTCCGCGAATTAAGCTGCGGCGGCGCATCGGCGCCTATAGCTTCAGCTCCGCTCGAGGGAGGAACGCCAGCATGCGCCGGCTTTCGGGGGCTTGTGCGGCGATGGTTGGCTTGGCGCTCGCGGCGACGGCGTCGGCGGCGCCGATCGACGCCCCCGTGGTCGAAATCCGCGACGCCGTGGCCCAGGTGGTCGTCTCGCCCGAGCCGCGGAGCGATATCGCGGTCGAAGTCACCCGCGCGAATCCGCGCCTGCCGCTGCACGTCTGGAGCTTCGCCGGACACACCTACATCGACGGCGGCCTCAGCCAGCGACTGCGCGGTTGCGGTCTGCGCGCGGGCCAGCCGTACGCCGAAGTGCTGGGCGCGGGCGACGTGGGTCCCGACGCCATGCCGACGATCGTCATCCATACGCCGATGGATGCGCGCGTGTCGGCGAGCGGCGCGGTGTGGGGCAAGGTGGGGCGCACGCAGAGCCTCGACTTCGCCAACGGCGGCTGCGGCGATTGGGAGCTGGCGAACGTCAAGGGCAAGATGAAGATCAAGCAGGCCGGGTCGGGCGTCACCCGCACCGGACAGGCGGCGTCGGCCGAGCTGTCGACAGCCGGCTCGGGCTCGATCGTCACCCGTGAAGTGGCGGGAGCGCTGACGGCGATGAACGTCGGCTCCGGCGACATCGACGTCGCGGCCGTGAACGGGCCGTTCCAGGCGCGCGTCGCCGGCTCGGGCCGGGTGCGGGTCGCCTCCGGGCACGCCAGCGCCATGCAGGCGACGATCGCCGGCTCCGGCGGCGTCGCTCTCGATGGCGTCGCCGATTCGCTCCGGGCCTCGGTGATGGGGTCGGGCGACGTTCGCGTGACCCGGGTGACCGGCCCGGTGTCCAAGGCGATCATCGGTTCCGGCGAGGTGAGGATCGGATCATGAAGGGATGGGCGCGCTCGGCGGCGGCCGCGGCGGCGGCGCTGGCCGCGATCTCCGCGGCGGGCGGGGCCTCGGCGGCGCCGACCCTGATCATCCGCCACGCCGCGATGAACCTGGTCATCGAGACCGAGGACCGCGGCGACATCGCCGTGGAGGTCTACAAGCCCAACGCGCGCCTGCCGCTCGACGTTCACACGGCCGGGTCCGACGTGATCATCGACGGGCATTTGATTTCGTTCCTCACCAGCTGTCACGGCTCCGGCGCCGGCCTGCGCGTCCTGGTGTTCGGCCGCGGCGACTATGGCGTGCAGCAACTGCCGCAGGTGCTGGTTCGCACCCCGCGCGATGTGGTGGTGGACAGCGGCGGCGTCGTTCACGCCGCCATCACCCGGTCCCGGAGCGTCACGCTCAACGCCTCCGGCTGCGGCGACTGGACGGTGGCCAACGTGGCGGACCGACTGGACGCCCGCGTCTCCGGCATTGGCGAGCTGAGGAGCGGATCGTCGAACAGCGCGAGCGTCTCGCTTTCCGGCGCCGGGCATATGCAGGTGGGCGAGGTCGCGACGAAGCTCTCGGCGAGCCTCTCCGGCGCGGGCGGTCTTACGGCGCGCGGGGCGGGATCGGCCGATCTCGCCGTCTCGGGGTCGGGGGGCATGACCGTCGGCCCGATCGCCGGCGCGCTGACGGCACATCTGTCGGGCGCGGGCGATCTGAGGGTGGCGAGCGTGTCAGGGCCGGTGTCGGCCGACGTTTCGGGGGTCGGCAACGTCGACATCCAGGGCGGCCACGCCAGCAGCCTCGACGCCGAGGTATCCGGCACGGGTCACATCGACTTCCATGGCGTGGCGGACTCGCTCGACGCCAACGTCTCGGGCGTGGGCAGCGTGGACGTCGACCGCGTGACCGGCCCGGTCGTGCAGCACGTCTCGGGCATCGGCTCGATCCATGTCGGCGCGAGGTAGCCGGCGGTTGAACGCCCCGCGCCAGATGTGAGCGCGTCGATCAAAGCCCCGTACACCCCTCTGGGGAAGGCGGCCCGAACCTCATGAAGCGAGGGAGCGGCCGATGGGGGTTGTCTCCGCTCCACTGCCGCAGGCGAATTCCCTCATCAGCGACGCATGCTCGCACGACGCACCGCCTTCCCCCGGAGGGGAAAGGGTTCGCTTCGGTCCGGTCCCAACGCCCCGCGCTAGCCCGCGCTTCGGCCGGTTGACTTTCCAGCCCTTCACGCGTAATCCCCGCGCTCCTTTTTTGGGGCCGGTTCTGTGCGGCTCCGATGGAGACGAAGCGTCCCCTCGCGGGACGAGCCCCGCGCGCCGCAACGCCTCGAGCGTTTCGGCGCCGTTTCGTGTTTATCGGAACGCCAGTGCGGCCCCAGCCGTGTGAGAGAAACCGAAGAGTTCGAATGCCAACGGTCAACCAGTTGATCCGCAAGCCGCGCGTCTCGAAAGTGGCGCGCAACAAGGTGCCGGCCCTGAAGGGCTCGCCGCAGCGTCGGGGCGTCTGCACCCGCGTCTACACGGTGACGCCGAAGAAGCCGAACTCCGCCTTGCGCAAGGTGGCCAAGGTGCGTCTCACCTCGGGCATCGAGGCGGTGTGCTACATCCCGGGCGAAGGCCATAACCTGCAGGAGCACTCGGTGGTGCTGATCCGCGGCGGCCGGGTGAAGGACCTGCCGGGCGTGCGCTATCACATCCTGCGCGGCGTCCTCGACACCCAGGGCGTCAAGGACCGCCGCCAGCGCCGCTCGCTCTACGGCGCCAAGCGTCCGAAATAGGTTTCAGAAGCACATGTCCCGCCGCCGCAGAGCCGAAACCCGCAAAGTCCTCCCGGACCCGAAGTTCGGCGACATCGTCGTCACCAAGTTCATGAACTACGTGATGTACGAAGGGAAAAAGGCCGTCGCCGAGAGCATCATCTACGGCGCCTTCGACATCATGGAATCCAAGCGCCGCGACATCGGGCCGCTGGAGGCGTTCCACGCCGCGCTCGACAACGTGGCGCCCTCGGTGGAAGTGCGCTCCCGCCGGGTGGGCGGCGCGACCTATCAGGTGCCCGTGGAGGTGCGCCCGGAGCGGCGCCGCGCCCTGGCGATCCGCTGGCTGGTGGGGGCGGCGCGGAACCGCGGCGAGAACACCATGACCGAGAAGCTGGCCGGCGAGCTGCTCGACGCGTCCAACAACCGCGGCGCGGCGGTCAAGAAGCGCGAAGACACCCACAAGATGGCCGAAGCCAACCGCGCCTTCTCGCATTATCGCTGGTGATCCCTACATAGGGGCGTTCCCAGCACGACCTTCTTTCAAGCGCGGGCGGTTTGAGCTAAATCGCCCGCGCCGTTCGTTGACCCCTGACGTTTCCGGCAGAGCACCTCCCATGCCCCGTACGCACAAGATCGAGGACTATCGCAACTTCGGCATCATGGCCCACATCGATGCCGGCAAGACCACGACCACGGAGCGGATCCTCTACTACACCGGCAAGTCCCATAAGATCGGCGAAGTCCACGACGGCGCCGCGACCATGGACTGGATGGAGCAGGAGCAGGAGCGGGGGATCACCATCACCTCCGCCGCCACCACCGCGATCTGGAACGGCAAGCGCCTGAACATCATCGACACCCCCGGGCACGTCGACTTCACCATCGAGGTGGAGCGCTCGCTGCGCGTGCTGGACGGCGCCGTCGCGGTGCTGGACGGCAACCAGGGCGTCGAACCGCAGACCGAGACGGTCTGGCGCCAGGCCGACCGCTACGACGTGCCGCGCATCGTGTTCGTCAACAAGATGGACAAGATCGGAGCGGACTTCGAATTCTGCGTGCGGACGATCCGCGAGCGCCTCGGCGTGAAGGCGGTGCCGATCCAGCTGCCGATCGGCTCGGAGTCGACCTTCAAGGGTCTGATCGACCTGGTGCGCATGAAGGCCGTGGTCTGGGAGGCCGAAGGCCTGGGCGCCAAGTATCACGACGAGGACATCCCGGCCGACCTGCTGGAGGCCGCGGAGGCGGCGCGCCACTACATGATCGAGAACGCCGTCGAGCTCGACGACGCGGCGATGGAGACCTACCTCAACGGCGACGAGGTCACCATCGAGGTGATCAACACCTGCCTGCGCAAGGCGGTGCTGACCGGCGCCTTCTACCCCATCCTTTGCGGGTCGGCGTTCAAGAACAAGGGCGTGCAGCCGCTGCTCGACGCGGTCGTCGAGTACCTGCCCTCGCCAGTGGACATCCCGCCGACCAAGGGCATCGACTTCAAGACCGGCGCTGAAGTCGAACGGCGCGCCGACGACGCCGAGCCGCTGTCGGTGCTGGCGTTCAAGATCATGGACGACCCGTTCGTGGGCTCGCTCACCTTCTGCCGCATCTACTCGGGCAAGCTCGAGAGCGGCATGGGCCTCGTCAACTCCTCGCGCGACCGGCGCGAGCGGGTGGGCCGCATGCTGCTGATGCACTCGAACAACCGCGAGGACATCAAGGAAGCCTACGCCGGCGACATCGTGGCGCTCGCGGGCCTCAGGGAGACCCGCACCGGCGACACCCTCTGCGATCCGACCAAGAGCCCGGTGATCCTGGAGAAGATGGACTTCCCCGATCCGGTGATCGAGATCGCCATCGAGCCGAAGTCGAAGGCCGACCAGGAGAAGCTCGGCGTGGCGCTGCAGAAGCTCGCGGCCGAGGACCCGACGTTCCGCGTCTCCACCGACGCCGAGAGCGGCCAGACCATCCTGCGCGGGATGGGCGAGCTGCACCTCGACATCAAGGTCGACATCCTGAAGCGCACCTACAAGGTGGAAGCCAACATCGGCGCGCCGCAGGTGGCCTACCGCGAGACGCTCGGCCGTCGCACCGAGATCGACTACACCCACAAGAAGCAGACCGGCGGCTCCGGCCAGTTCGCGCGGGTGAAGATCGTGTTCGAGCCGACGGAGCCGGGCGAGGGCTACTCGTTCGAATCGAAGATCGTCGGCGGCAACGTGCCGAAGGAGTACGTGCCGGGCGTCGAGAAGGGCCTGGAGTCGGCGAAGGAAAACGGCCTCTTGGCCGGGTTCCCGGTGATCGACTTCAAGGCGACGCTGATCGACGGGGCCTACCACGACGTCGACTCCAGCGTGCTGGCCTTCGAGATCGCCGCGCGGGCGGCGTTCCGCGAGCTGCGCGAGAAGGCGCATCCGAAGCTGCTGGAGCCGATCATGAAGGTCGAGGTCACCACGCCGGAAGACTACGTCGGCGATGTGATCGGCGACCTCAACTCCCGGCGCGGCCAGATCCAGGGCTCCGATCAGCGCGGCAACGCGCAGGTGATCATCGCCATGGTGCCGCTCGCCAACATGTTCGGATACGTCAACTCCCTGCGCTCGATGAGCCAGGGACGCGCGGCGTTCCACATGGAATACGACCACTACGAAGCGGTGCCGCAAGCGGTCGCCGACGAGGTGGTCAAGAAGTACGCTTGAAAAAGCCTGCAATCCTAACCAAAAGACGCAACCCGAAGAAATGGCCCACGCAAGGGCTGGAGCTTAGAGAATGGCCAAGGAAAAGTTTTCGCGCACCAAGCCGCACTGCAACATCGGCACCATCGGCCACGTCGACCACGGCAAGACCACGTTGACCGCCGCGATCACGACTGTGCTGGCCAAGTCCGGCGGCGCGACCGTGCAGAAGTACGAGGACATCGACAAGGCGCCCGAAGAAAAGGCGCGCGGCATCACGATCAACACCGCGCACGTGGAATACGAGACCAAGAACCGTCACTACGCCCACGTCGACTGCCCCGGGCACGCCGACTATGTGAAGAACATGATCACCGGCGCGGCCCAGATGGACGGCGCCATCCTCGTGGTCTCCGCCGCCGACGGGCCGATGCCGCAGACCCGCGAGCACATCGTGCTGGCCCGCCAGGTCGGCGTGCCGGCGCTGGTGGTCTACCTGAACAAGGTCGACATGGTCGACGACCCCGAGCTGCTCGAGCTCGTGGAGATGGAAGTGCGCGAGCTGCTCTCCAACTACGAGTTCCCGGGCGACGACATTCCGATCGTCAAGGGATCTGCCTTGGCCGCGCTCGAGGGCCGTGACGCGGCCATCGGCGAGGACTCGATCCTCGAACTGATGACCCAGGTCGACGCCTACATCCCGCAGCCGGCGCGCGCCAAGGACCAGCCGTTCATGATGGCGGTGGAAGACGTGTTCTCCATCTCCGGCCGCGGCACCGTGGTCACCGGCCGTATCGACCGCGGCGTGATCAAGGTGGGCGAGGAAGTGGAGATCGTCGGCCTGCGCGACACCCAGAAGACGACCTGCACCGGCGTCGAAATGTTCCGCAAGCTGCTCGATCAGGGCGAGGCGGGCGACAACGTCGGGGTGCTGCTGCGCGGCACCAAGCGCGAGGACGTCGAGCGCGGCCAGGTGCTCTGCAAGCCCGGCTCGATCACCCCGCACACCGAGTTCACCGCCGAAGCCTACATCCTCACCAAGGAGGAGGGCGGCCGCCACACGCCGTTCTTCTCCAACTACCGTCCTCAGTTCTACTTCCGGACCACCGACGTGACCGGGGTCATCAAGCTGAAGGAAGGCGTGGAGATGATCATGCCCGGCGACAACGCCGAACTGAACGTCGAACTGATCACCCCGATCGCGATGGAAGAGCGGCTCCGCTTCGCCATCCGCGAAGGCGGCCGCACCGTCGGCTCCGGCGTGGTGACCAAGATCATCAAGTAATTCGCTCGACACCACCGAACGACAGCGGCCGCCGGCGCCATCCGGCGGCCGTTTTTCATCACCTCTCCCAGAGGGAGAGGTGTTTACTGCTGCTGTTGCTGCTGCTGCTGGTCGGCCAGGGC
>DATJRL010000294.1:0-3266 GCA_035504785.1 Caulobacteraceae bacterium | reverse complement strand
TGTTCACCGGCGTGCACGTGCATTCCTATGCGCAGGTGGAAAACGCCCTGATTCTGCCAGACGCCGACATCGGCCGCGGCGCGCGCCTGCGCAACGTGATTGTGGAGAAGGGTGTGCGCATTCCGCCCGGCCTCGTGGTCGGTGAGGACCCGGATGAGGACGCGCGACGGTTCCGGCGCACAGAGAAAGGGATCTGCCTAATCACACCCGCGATGATCGAACGGCTGGCAGAGTGACGGACATCGCGGTTCTCGGAATCGCCTCCGAGATCTTTCCTCTGATCAAGACGGGTGGCCTCGCCGACGTGGCAGGCGCTCTGCCAGTGGCGCTGGCGGATGAAGGCGTGCGGGTCACCACCCTGGTCCCAGGCTACCCTTCGGTGCTTGAGCGGCTCGAGCGGGCGGAATCGTTGCACCATTTCGCCGAACTCTTCGGCGGACCGGCGCGAATCCTGAGGGGGCGTGCTGGCGCACTCGATCTGCTGGCAATCGACGCGCCGCATCTCTATGCCCGGCCGGGCAACCCCTATACCGCGCCGGACGGACGGGACTGGCCAGACAACGCCCGGCGCTTCGCCGGCCTCGGCGCCATGGCAGCTGCGCTCGCCATCGGCGAGGTGGATGGCTTCGCCCCCGATATCGTCCATGCCCATGACTGGCAGGCTGGGCTCTCGCTCGCCTATCTCCATCAGCACGGGCGGCGGCCGGGAACGGTTTTCACCGTGCACAACCTCGCCTTCCAGGGGAACTACCCACCCTCTCTGATGGCGGAACTCGGGCTGCCCGTTTCCGCCTTCGCGGTCGACGGCGTCGAGTTCTACGGCAATCTCAGCTTCCTCAAGGCCGGGCTTTTCTACGCGGACCGTATCACCACCGTCTCGCCGACCTACGCGGCCGAGATCCGCATGCCGCAGGGTGGCATGGGGTTCGACGGCCTGCTCCGCACCCGCGCCGCTTCGCTGTCCGGCATCCTCAATGGCATTGACGAGACGGTGTGGAATCCGGCCACCGACCCGCACATCGCGGCCAGCTTCTCCGCCGCTCGCCTGGGACGACGTTCGGCCAACAAGAAAGCCCTGCAGGCCCGGCTCGGCCTCACGGCGTCGCCTGATGCGCTGCTCTTCGGCGTCATCAGCCGCGTCACCTGGCAGAAGGGTCTCGACCTGCTGCTCGCCAATCTGTCCGGGTTGCTCGGCCTCGGCGCTCAGCTTGCCCTTCTGGGCATCGGAGAGCGTGGGCTCGAGGACGCGTTCACCGCCGCTGCCGCCGCCCATCCCGGGCGGCTCGCCTCCGTGATCGGCTACGACGAGACGCTGGCTCACCAGATACAAGGGGGAGCAGACGCCCTGCTCGTCCCATCCCGGTTCGAGCCCTGCGGCCTGACCCAGCTTTGTGGCTTGCGTTATGGCGCGCTGCCGGTGGTGGCGCGGGTCGGGGGACTGGCAGACACCGTGATCGACGCCAACGAAGCCGCCCTCGCCGCAGGCACCGGCAGCGGCGTGCAGTTCGCGCCTGTCACACCCGAGATGCTGGCGGTCGCCATCCAGCGAGCCGCTTCGCTGTGGCGCGAGCCCGCCACCTGGCGGCGCTTGCAGCGAAACGCCATGCGGGCCGACGTCTCGTGGCGGCGTCCGGCTGCCCGCTACGCCGCGCTCTATCGCGCGCTGCTCACCGAGCGCGCGCATTGAGCGCCCACCAGATTCGCCGCGGCCTCTCTGAACCGCTTGGCGTGCGACCCGACGAAGCCGGCGTGAACGTGGCCGTGTTCTCGGCCCATGCCGAGGCGATCCTCTTCTGCCTTTTCGACGAGACCGATACCGAGATCGCGCGCATCTCACTGCCGGCACGGACGGGGGACGTGTTCCACGGCCATATCGCCGGCGTGTCCGTGGGGGCCCGCTACGGCTTGCGCGCCTTCGGGCCCTGGGCGCCGGAGCATGGCCACCGGTTCAATCCGGCGAAGCTGCTCATGGACCCGTTTGCCGTTGCGATCGACCAACCTTTCCGGCTCGATTCCTCGCTCTTCGACGGTGAGAGCCCGAACCCGGCTGACAGCGCGGCGGTGATGCCAAAGGCGCTGGTGGCTGCCCCGGAAGCGTCCCTCCTCCCGCCCCGTTCTTCCTTCGACTGGGATGGGCAGGTGGTCTACGAGCTGAACGTCCGCGGCTTCACCATGCTCAATCCGGAGATTCCACCAAATCTGCGTGGCCGATTTGCCGCGCTCGGGCATCCGGCCGCAATCGGGCATCTCCATCGGCTTGGAGTCACCGCCGTCGAGCTCATGCCTGCGGCGACCTGGATTGACGAACCCCACCTGGCGCCACTCGGGCTTATGAATCACTGGGGCTACAACCCGGTGGCGCTGCTCGCGCCGGACCCGCGCCTCGCGCCCGGTGGCTGGCCGGAAGTACGGGCGGCGGTCGCCGCGCTGCAGGCCGCCGGCATCGCCGTGTTGCTCGATATCGTGCTCAATCACCTCGGTGAGGGCGATCATCTCGGACCGACCCTGTCGCTGCGCGGGCTCGACAATGTGAGCTATTATCGCCTGCGCCCTGGCGAACTCGCCCGTTATGTCGACGATACCGGTTGCGGGAACACGCTGGCGCTCGACCGCCCGCCGGTCCTGCGCCTGGTCATGGACGCGATGCGCAGCTGGGTTTTGCGCGCCGGTGTGGACGGTTTCCGGTTCGACCTCGCAACCACGCTGGGCCGCCGCGCCGAGGGATTCGATCCCACCGCGCCTTTGCTGGCCATGATCGGGCAGGATCCGTTGCTCTCCATCCGTGCGCTGATCGCCGAGCCCTGGGATGTCGGCCCCTACGGCTATCGGCTCGGCGCCTTTCCGAACAGCTGGGGCGAATGGAATGACCGCTATCGCGACACGGTGCGGCGCTTCTGGCGCGGCGACCCTGGCCTCCTGGGCGAGCTCGCCACCTGCTTCGCCGGCTCCGCCGACCTCTTCTCGCCACGCCATCGCCCGCTCAGCCGCAGCATCAACTTCGTCGCCGCCCATGACGGGTTCACCTTGGCCGACCTCGTCGCCTACACCACCAAGCGGAACTGGGCGAACGGCGAGGCGAATCAGGACGGCGCCAACGCCAACTTCTCCTGGAACAACGGCGTCGAGGGACCCAGCGAGGATCCTTCTGTGCTTGCCGCCCGAGGGCGCGACGTGCGTGCGCTTCTGGCGACACTACTGCTCTCACGTGGCACGCCGATGCTGGCGATGGGCGATGAGTGCGGCCACAGCCAGGGCGGCAACAACAA
>DATJRL010000293.1:0-14539 GCA_035504785.1 Caulobacteraceae bacterium | reverse complement strand
TGGTCGGCGCGAACTGCAGGAGCTGAATCAGTTCGTTCTGGAACACCACCTTGCCCGGGGCGGTGGCCACGTTCTCTCCGACCTTGAACTGCGAGAAGTCGGTCTGGCTGATCGACAGCTGCCCGCCGCCGCGCTGCAGGTCGGAGGCGAAGTTCTCCATGCCCTTGAGCAGGCTCTCGCCGTTGGTGGCCACCGCCTCGCGCAGGGCCGCCGGGTTGGAGAGCAGGAAGTTGGACGGCGAGATGGCGTCGGTGAGCATCTTGGTGAAGAACTCGACCCGGCGCTTGGTGATCGGCTCGACGCCTTCGACGCCGCCGACGAGCTCGTTCAGCCAGTCGGAGGTGATCAGGTAGGACTGCTTGATCACGTCGAACACCGGGTTCTCGGTCCAGCTCGGATCGTTGAAGCGTTTGTCGCCCTTGGCCGGCAGGACGATGTCCTTCGCGCCTTCGCCCTGCACGCGCCCCGCGGCGGCCTTCCACAGGTCGAGGTAGCGCGAGAACAGATCGGCCTGGGCGCGCATCAACCGGTCGGGTTGGGCGGCCAGGCGCGCCATGACTTCGGTGAGCGCGGGGGCGACGTGGAACGGATCGGGGGTCAGCGCGGCTGGGCGGTCGGCCTGGCGCAGGGCCGCTTCGGCGATCGCGCCCTGGGCGGTCATGGCGGCGCGGGCGAGGTTGACCGAGAGCTGTTCCATCTGCGCGCGCTGGGCCGGCGACAGCAGCTCCATCAAGCCCGGCTCGGGCGACGGAGCGGGCGCTGGCGACGGTTCGGCCACGTGCGGACGGGGCGTCTCCGCGGCTGCGGACGCCTTGGGCGCCTTCTTGGCTTTGGCCGCGGACTTGCCGGCCGTCTTGGCGCCTTTCTTGGAGCGCGTGCGGGGGCGTGCGGCCGCCTCTTGGCGAGTTTCCGTCATTGCGCTCTCCTGCACCCGCCCTTTCGCCCTCGTCCATGATGTCATAAGAGGCGGGCAAATGAACGTTCGCCCGGGCATTTTTCTTCGCGCGATGCGACCCTCGCTGATCGGGGGCCTCGTCGCGCTGGGCGTCGGGGCGGCTCGAGCCGCGCCGCCGACGGCGCCGGCCAACGCCTCGCCCGTGACGACCGCCGCGATGGCCGGCGCCGAGCACAGGGCCGCCTGGCCGACCTTCAGGGGCATCCCGCCGACACCGAAGGACGTTCGCTCTCTGGCGGCCTGGAAGGCGTCCATCCTCGACATCGAAGCCACCGGCCGCCAGCTCACCAAGATGGCCGCCGCCGAACCCTGGACCCTGTCCAACACCGACGCCTGGGCCGCCAGGCAGCGAGCGGAAGCCACGCCGCCGCCGCCTGTCACCGCCGCCGACGATCCGGCCACGGACGCCGCCGTCGCGGCCCTGCGCGAGCGAGCTAAGGAGCCTCCGCGGTCGCACTAGACGGCGGAGGCCCAAAACAAGCCGACCGAAATCTTGCCGCTTTGTCGCTTGGCGACCCCACGGGCGGGGTCTATCCATGCGCCTTTCCCGCTTCGCCCGTCCGCGCCTACCTTGCGGCGCCCATGGCCTTCATGACTCCCGACTTTCCCCGCATCAAACGTCTGCCGCCGTATGTGTTCGAAGAGGTGAACCGCCTGAAGGCGCGCCTCCGGGCCGAGGGCGTCGACATCATCGACTTCGGCATGGGCAATCCCGACATGCCGACCCCAAAGCACATCGTCCAGAAGCTGATCGAGACCGCTCGCGATCCGAAGAGCGGCCGCTATTCGGCTTCCAAGGGCATTCCCGGCCTGCGCCGCGCCATGGCCGGCTACTACGCCCGTCGGTTCGGGGTTCGGCTCGATCCGGACCGCGAAGTCATCGCCACGCTGGGTTCGAAGGAGGGCTTCGCCAACCTCGCCCAGGCCGTCACCGGACCCGGCGACGTGGTCGTCTGCCCCGACCCGGCCTATCCGATCCACGCCTACGGCTTCATTATCGCCGGCGGGGTCATCCTGCGGGTCCCGGCCCTGTCGCCCGAGGCGTATCTCTCCGGCGTCGGCCGCGCGGTGCGGGAGTCGGCCCCGGCGCCGAAGGTGCTCGTGCTGAGCTATCCGTCGAACCCCACCGCCCAGTGGGTCGACCTCGACTTCTACAAGGACGCGGTGGCGCTGGCGAAGAAGCACGACATGCTGGTGCTGTCCGACATCGCCTACGCGGAGATCTACTTCGACGACAACCCGCCGCCCTCGATCCTGCAGGTGGACGGGGCCAAGGACATCGCGGTCGAGGTGAACTCGCTCTCCAAGACCTACGCCATGGCCGGCTGGCGGGTCGGCATGGTGGTGGGTAACGAGCGGATGTGCGCGGCCCTCGCTCGGGTGAAGTCGTACCTCGACTACGGCGCCTTCACGCCGATCCAGGTGGCGGCTGTCGCCGCCCTCAACGGCCCCCAGGACTGCGTCGACCAAATCCGCGCGATCTATAAGTCGCGCCGCGACGTGCTGATCACCGCCATGGCCCGGGCCGGGTGGGAGATTCCGTCGCCGCCGGCCTCGATGTTCGCCTGGGCGCCGCTCCCCGAAGCCTTCCGGGAAGGCGGCTCGATGCTGTTTTCCAAGCTGCTGATCGAGAAGGCCGGCGTGGCCGTTTCGCCGGGCGTAGCCTTCGGCGAGCACGGCGAGGGCTACGTTCGCATCGGTCTGGTCGAGAACGAACACCGCATCCGCCAGGCGGCCCGCAACGTGAAACGCTTCCTGGAGCAGTCCGGCCAACATCTGTCGGCCGTGCGGGAGACAGCGGAGGCCGGATGACCCAGAAGTCGGTGGCGCGCCGGCGTGGTCCCGACTAATCCTCCGCCCGCATGACGACGAAAGATCAGTGGCGTATCGGCATAGCCGGATTGGGGACCGTGGGCGCGGGCCTGCTGGACCTGATTTCGCACCGGCCAGGTTTCTCGCCGGTGGGGCCGCATGCCGTGGTGACCGGCGTCTCGGCGCGCTCGCGGTCGCGCCCGCGGCCGGTGAACATCTCGAACCTGCCCTGGTTCGACGACCCGGTCGCGCTGGCGGCCTCGCCGGACAACGACGTCTTCGTTGAGCTGATCGGCGGCTCGGACGGGCCGGCGAAGGTCGCGGTCGAGACGGCGCTGAAAGCCAGCAAGCCGGTCGTCACCGCCAACAAGGCCCTCATCGCCGAGCATGGCGCCGAGCTCGCGGCCCTGGCCGAGGCCAACGGCGTGCCGCTGCTCTTCGAAGCGGCGGTGATGGGCGGCACGCCGGCGGTGAAGATGCTCCGCGAGGCGATGGTCGGCGACGAGGTCGAGTCGGTCGCGGGCATCCTCAACGGCACCTGCAACTACATCCTCACCGAGATGGAGGCGTCGGGCCGCGACTTCCCGGAGGTGCTGGCCGAGGCGCAGCGCCTGGGCTACGCGGAAGCCGATCCCACCATGGACGTCGGCGGGTTCGACGCCGCTCACAAGATCACCATCCTGGCCGCGCTGGCGTTCGGCTGCGCGCCGACCTTCGTCGCCGCGGAAGTGGAGGGCATCGAGAAGATCGAGCTCCTCGACATCCGGCTGGCCAAGGACCTCGGCTACCGCATCAAGCTGGTGGCGAGCGCATCGAGGTCGTCGGCCGGCGTCTCGGTGAGCGTGCATCCGGCGCTCGCTCCCCTGGACCATCCGTTGTCGGGCGCGGCCGGCGCGCTCAACGCGCTGTTCATCCAGGGCAAGAAGATCGGGCGGATCTTCATCCAGGGCCCCGGCGCTGGCGCGGGCCCGACGGCGGCAGCGGTCGCGGCGGACATCGCCGACGTCATGGCCGCGGCGGTGCGCCCGGTGTTCCAGGCGCCGGCCGCCAAGCTGAAGCCCTTCGTGCCGGTCGACGCCAAGCGCACCGTGGGCCAGGCCTACGTCCGCCTGATGGTCAAGGACCAGCCGGGCGTCATCGCGGCGATCACCGAGACCCTGGCCGAGGCCGACGTCTCCATCGACAGCTTCCTGCAGAAGCCGGTGGAGAACGCCTCCGGCGTGCCGATCGTGCTGACCACCCACGCGGCGCCCGAGGAGGTGATCCTGGAGGCCGTGGGACGCATGGCCAAGCTCGATGCGCTGATCGAGCCGCCGCGGATGATCCGTATCGCCCGCATCTAGGGCGTCGTTGTCGCGGGCGAATCCGATACTGTCGTCATTTGGGAGACGCTGTGATGACTTCAGGGGTCTTGGACCGCGGTCTGGTGATGGAAGCGGTTCGCGTGACCGAGGCGGCGGCGGTGGCGGCCTGGAAGCTGGCGGGACGGGGCGACGAGAAGGCGGCGGACCAGGCCGCGGTCGACGCCATGCGCAATGCGCTGAACGAGCTGCCGATCGACGGCGTGATCGTGATCGGCGAGGGCGAGCGCGACGAGGCGCCGATGCTCTACATCGGGGAGAAGGTCGGCAAGGGCTCGGGCCCCCGCATCGACATCGCCCTCGACCCGCTGGAGGGCACCACGCTCACGGCCAAGGCGATGGCCAACGCGCTGGCGGTCATGGCCTGGGCGCCGGCCGGCTCGATGCTGAACGCGCCGGACACCTACATGGACAAGATCGCCTGCGGGCCGGGCTATCCCGACGGCGTCATCGACCTTGACAAGAGCGCCGGCGAGAACGCGTCGGCGCTGGCCGGGGCCAAGGGCGTCGATCCCAGCGAGATCACCGTCTGCGTGCTCGACCGGCCGCGCCACGCCGACATCATCGCTTCGGTGCGCCGGGTCGGCGCCCGGGTGCATCTGATCACCGACGGCGACGTCGCCGGGGTGATGAACACCGCCGACCCGGAGACCGGCATCGATCTCTACGTCGGCCAGGGCGGGGCGCCGGAGGGCGTGCTGGCCTGCGCGGCGCTGAAGTGCGTCGGCGGCCAGTTCCAGGGCCGGCTGGTGTTCCGCAACGCCGACGAGCGGGCGCGCGCCGACCGGCTGGGCCTGACCGATCTCGACCGCAAGTACACCCTGCATGAGCTGGTGCGCGCCGACGCCATCTTCGCGGCCACCGGCGTCACCAAGGGCGCGCTGCTGGACGGGGTGAAGGTTTCGGGCGGCTTCGTCACCACCCACAGCCTGGTGATGAACTCCTCGACCCGCACAGTGCGGGAAGTCCGCATGCGGCGCGCGCTCTGATGGGCGCGCTGGCGGCCCCGAGGCTCGGCGACGCGCCGGACCAGCCGGTCGCCTTCCTTGGCGTGGAGCGCTCAATCAGCGGGCGGCGCTGGCGCGCGCGTCCGGCGGAAGAGGCGACGGTGCGCGAGATCGGCCTGCGCTACGACCTTTCCGAGCCGCTCGCCCGGGCGCTGGCGTCGCGCGGGGTGACGGCCGAGACCGGCGAGACGTACCTGCGCCCGACCCTGAAGGCCCTGTTTCCGGACCCGTCGAGCTTCGCCGGCATGGACGAGGCGGCGCGGGTGCTGATCGACGCGATGGAGAGCGGCCGGCCGACCGTGGTGTTCGCCGACTACGATGTCGACGGCGCGTCCAGCGCCGCGCTGCTGGTGCGCTGGTGGCGCGCGATGGGGCGTGAGCTGCCGATCTACGTCCCCGACCGCATGACCGAGGGCTATGGCCCCAGCCCTGCGGCTTTCCGGCGCCTGCGCAAACAGGGGTTCGAGCTGGCGGTGACGGTGGACTGCGGCGCGGCGGCCTACGATGCGCTGGCGACGGCCGGGACGATCGGGCTGGAAGTGGTGGTGATCGACCATCACCTGATGCGCGAGGAGACGCCGTCGGCCCGGGCGCTGGTCAACCCGAACCAGCCGGGCTGCGAGTCGGGGCAGGGGGTTCTGGCCGCGGCGGGGGTGACCTTCGTGCTGCTGGCGGCGCTGAACCGCGAGGCGCGGCGGCGCGGTTGGTTCCAGAGCCGGCCGGAGCCGGACCTGCGCCAGTGGCTCGACCTGGCGGCGCTGGGCGCGATCTGCGACGTGACCCAGCTGGTCGGCTTCAACCGCGCGCTGGCGGCGCAGGGGCTGAAGGTGATGTCCGGCTGGGCGAACCCCGGCCTGAAGGCGCTGATGGACGTGGCCGCCTCGACCGGCCCGGCGGGCGTGTTCCACGCCGGCTTCGTGCTGGGTCCCCGGATCAACGCGGGCGGCCGGATCGGCCGCTCGGACCTCGGCGCGCGGCTGCTCTCGACGGACGATCCGGATGAGGCGCGCGCACTGGCCGAAGAGCTCGACGCGCTGAACGCCGAGCGTAAATCGGTGGAGAACCAGATTCTCGAGGCGGCCATCGCCGTGGTCGAGGGCGGGGCCAACTTCGACCCGGCCGATCCCGCGATCGTCGTCGCGGCGGAGGACTGGCACGCAGGCGTGATCGGCATCGTCGCCAGCCGGCTGCGCGAGCGCTACCGGCGGCCCGTGGTGGTGATCGGCCTCGATCGCGCCGCGGATATCGGCAAGGGCTCCGGACGTTCCCAACCGGGAGTCAACCTGGGAAAGGCCGTGCAGGCGGCGTTCGAGGAGGGGCTGCTGCTGGCTGGAGGCGGGCACGCCATGGCGGCGGGCCTGACCATCCGGCCGAGCGCCGTGCCCGAATTCCGCGCCTTCCTCTGCGAGCGCCTCTCGCGGGAGATGGCGGCGGCCGAGGCCGAGGACGCCCTCGACATCGACGCCCTGGTCGGCGCCGGGCCGGGTGCGCGCACGCTGCTCGACGCCTTTCGGGTGCTGGCGCCGTTCGGTCCCGGCAACCCGGAGCCGACGTTCGCCGTCGCCGACGTTCGGGTCGAGCGGCTGGCGCCGATGCGGGGCGGGCACTTCCGGTGCTCCCTGGTCAACGTGCAGGGGCGCAGCCTGCGGGCCGTGGCCTGGCGCAGCGCGGACACCGCCCTCGGCCGGCGCCTCGAGGCCGGCGGCGGCGCCCTGCACGCGGCCGGAAAGCTCAAGGCCGACGACTGGAACGGCCGCGCCGCCGCCCAGCTCGAAATCGAGGACCTGGCCGACCCACGGATGGGTTGACGCCGCCGCCAAGCACCCGCTTGCGCATCGGGAACCCGGCGGATATATCCGCCCTCCCTCCCCGCGAGGTCCCTTCGTCTATCGGTTAGGACATCAGATTTTCAATCTGGGAAGAGGGGTTCGACTCCCCTAGGGACTACCAGTCAAGGCATCGTCAGGCGTGCGCCGTCCGAAACGACCAGTGATGGCCGCGGTTGCGGGCGTATCCAGCCTGCAATATTGACGCCGCCTTCTTCCGAGAACAGTGTTATAGTCATTCTCTCGCCCGAGCTGTGTGTTGGGCGGGACAGTCGAGGGGCGGATGTCGGATTTTACAGGGGAGGCGCAGCCATTTGACGACCCGGTACGGATAAGTGGTCGGGTAAAGTGGTTTGACGCCGGAAAGGGCTACGGGTTCGTCGTTCCCGACGACCCGAGCCAGACGGGTTCGAGGGACGTGCTTTTGCACGTGACGTCGTTGCGCAATCTGGGGCGCGAAAGCGCGCTCGAGGGATCCGTCATCGTCTGCAACGTCGTGAAGCGGCCGAAGGGCTGGCAGGTGTCGGACATCGTCGATCTCGACGAGTCTTCGGCGACGCCGACCCAGGAGCGGCCGCGGCGGACCTTCGACGACCATGGCGGGGGCGGGTTTCGGCGCGACGGCCGAGGCGACGATCATCGACGGCCGGGCGCCGGCGGGGGCCGGTTCGAGACGGTCCGCGCGCCGAGGCGCCCGCCCGCGCCGCGTGGACCCCTGGAGCACGCCAAGGTCAAGTGGTTCAACCGCACCAAGGGCTATGGCTTCGTGGTCCGCGACGGCGAGCCGGGCGACATCTTCGTCCACATCGAGACGCTGCGGCGTTCCGGCCTGGAAGACCTGCAGCCCGGCGCCGACGTGATGGTGCGTTTCGCCGAAGGCCCGAAAGGGTTGGTGGTGGCCGAGATCGAGGTCGATCGGTTATAGCCCGGACGGTTTCGTCGGGAGTTCTCCGCCTTTGCGCCCCTTCTTCTCGAGCCGAGGCCTTGGTCTCGCCGCCGCCTGCGCGCTGTTGCTCGCCGTCCTGCCGGTCCGCGCCCAGGACGACGGACCCATCACGCGCGCCCAGCCGACGCTCAAGGTCGAGAACCTCGACATCGTCACCCATACCGGCGTCCATCACTTCCGGGTCGAGATCGCCGCCACGCCGCGCCAGCAGGAAGTGGGGCTGATGTTCCGGCCCGCGATGGCAGCCGGGCGCGGAATGCTGTTCGAGATGGGACCGCCGCAGCAGGCCTCGTTCTGGATGAAGAACTGTCCGGTCCCGCTCGACATGCTGTTCATCCGCGCCGACGGCCGCGTGCTGCGCGTCGCCGCCGACGCCGCGCCCTATTCCGAAGCGCCCATCGCCTCCGGCGGGGCGATCACCGGGGTGCTGGAGCTGCGCGGCGGCCGCGCGGCGGAGATCGACGCCGAGCCGGGGGACGTGGTGCGCCACCCGTACTTCCACGATGAATAAGGCGGTCGCGGACGAGGTCCCGTCGCCGCCGCCGGGGTTCGTCCTCTCTTCCGGCCGCGGCAGCTTCAGCACCCACAACGGCCCGTACTTCCATCGCGAGGACGGCGCCCAGGCGTTCTTCGCCCTGAAGCGTCACTGCAACTCCATCGGCCTGATCCACGGCGGTATGCTGTCGGCGTTCCTGGACGGGGTGCTGGCGGGCGCCGCGGGACGGGGTTCCGGCGCGGTCGGGGTGACGGTGCACCTGTCGATCGACTTCCTCGACATGGGCCGCGCCGGCGACTGGGTGATTGGCGAAGCGAGCCTGACCCGCGCCGCCAGCGACCTCGCCTTCGTCGAGGGCCGCGCCTACGCCGGCGCCCGCAACCTCGCCCGAGCCACCGGCATCTTCAAACTGATGCGCCGGCGGGCTGATTAGGGGTTCCGCGCCGCCGCCCCGCCGTTGCTCCTTGGGGCGACGCATGGCAAAGGGGCGCTTCGCCGACGGTCACGGGGCGTAGCGCAGCCTGGTAGCGCATCTGCTTTGGGAGCAGAGGGTCGGAGGTTCGAATCCTCTCGCCCCGACCATCGGTTAGCGGGATTTCCTCAGAGAGTCTCGGCCTGTTTTCCAGGTGGTTTCCCACAAATCCTGTTCCGCGTGCGGGCATTGACGTCACCTATTTCGGTGTGTACTTATACACATGGATAGCCGGACTCTGATAAGGTTGATCGAGGCCGACGGGTGGGTCGAAGTTCGCCAGTCCGGCTCTCACAAACAGTTCAAGCATCCGACGAGGCCGGGGCTGGTCACCGTGCCGAGTCGCCGGAAAGACATTCCGACCGGCACGCTGCGCTCCATCGCGCGGCAGGCTGGCGTTACGCTGGAGTAGACTGATGCGGTGCTACATCGCCCTGATCCACAAGGAGGGGGACAGCGACTACGGGGTCTCGTTTCCCGATCTTCCCGGGCTGATCTCGGCTGGGTCGACCCTCGACGAGGCGCGCGATATGGCGGCCGAGGCGCTGGCCCTCCACCTCGCCGGCATGGCGATCGAGGGCGAGGCGATCCCCGAGCCATCGTCCCTGGAGGCGATCATGGCCGATCGGGAGAACCGGGAAGCGGTGGCGATCTTGGTGCCCGCGCCCGCCGGCGCTGCGCGCGCTGTCCGGGTCAACATCACGGTGCCGGAGGATGCCCTCCAGGCCTTCGACAAGTTCGCCGAGGCGCACGGGCTCACCCGTTCCGGCTTCCTCGTCGAGGCGGGAAGGCGGGCGCTCGAGAGAGCCTGAGTTCCGTCCTGGTCGTGGGCTTGTCCTTGACGGGTTGCGGAAAACCCAGCTTTGGGAGCATGGGTCGCGCCGTGCGAATTGCGCTGCACCAATCACCGCTTGGAGACGTACCCCGATGCTCGCGCGTATCTACCTCCCGGCCAAGTCGGCCATGCAGTCGGGACGGGCGAACTCCAAGGAGTGGGTGCTGGAGTTCGAGCCGGCCAGCGCGCGGCGGCCGGACCCGCTCATGGGCTGGACGGTGACGGGAGACACGGCGGGCCAGGTCAAGATGCTGTTCGAGACCCGCGAGGAAGCGGTGGCCTACGCCCAGCGCCACGGCATCGCCTTCGAGGTGCTGGCGCCGCCCCGCCAGAAGCGGATCGTCAAGGCCTACGCCGACAACTTCGCGTTCACCCGCAAGGAGGCGTGGACACACTGAGCGCCGCCGCCCGTAGCTCAACCGGATAGAGCACGCGCCTTCTAAGCGCGGGGTTGCAGGTTCGAGTCCTGCCGGGCGGGCCATCCTGCGCCAAGGCTTCGCGAAGGCTTCGGGTGGCAGGCCACCATATGTTCGTCACCCCGGGCCAAGCGGCGGGACGCCGCGCCCAGCCGGGGCCGGACGAGCCGGCTCCTCATACGATCTCCAGTTGGGTGACGGCGCTTCCGGCCCCGGGTCTTCGCGCTTGCGCGCTCCGCCCGGGGTGATGGGAATGGGCTATTGCGCCGCCTCGTCGCGGACCATCCTTACGACGTTGCCGATATCGCCGTGCGCGGCCTCGACGCGGGCCATGAACTGGGCGCGGGAGTTCTCGGACGGGTACCGCTCGGTGGGAACGGGGACGCCCAGGAAGGCGCAGAGGCGATCCCAGCCCTCGCCGACCTCGTAGACCAGCAGCCGCTCCGGCGCGACGTGCGCCTTCACTTCCTCGGTGTGGCGGCGGAAGTAGTCGGTCATGTAGGCGCGGTCGGCCAGGTGCTCGCGCACCGGGCCGATGAAGCTGCCGAAGAACTTGCCGGGCAAGCCTTCCGTCATGTTCGACGCGGGACCGCCGGGCGCGAAGATGGTCGCCTGGGTGGACTCCCACCACTGGTCCGGATCGCGCACGGTGTGGAGCACCTTGGCGTTCGGGTAGTAGTCGACCAGCGCCTTCCAATGCCCGGCGCCCGGATAGTCGACCACCGACTGGTAGTTCTTGAAGATCAGGTCCCAGTCCGGCCGGCCCTCGGCGGCGTCGACCCACCACTGCATGCTCCCCGGGTCGGCGAACACCTCGACCATATGGTGGCAGGGGCCGAAGCCCAGCATGCCCAGCGCCGTCTGCATCGACTTGGTGCCCGTGCGCCCAAGCCCGGTTCCCACTACTTTCAGTGTCATCTTGAGTCCCCGCCACGGCCGTTGCGCCATTCGTGCGTGGTTCGAGACGCGCTCTGAGGAACGCTCCTCACCATGACGAACGACGTCGCGATCCAAAGCCTTCGTCATCCGGAGGAGCCCGCCACGCGGGCGTCTCGAAGGACGCAGGATCGATCGTGAGCCGACTGTAGGGCTCATCGGCCAAGCGCGTCGAGCCCCCGCCGCAGGTCCGCGACCAAATCGGCTGGGTCTTCGAGCCCGATGTTGAGGCGGATCACCGGGCCCTCGAAAGCCGGCTTTTCCCGGCGGACTTCGAACTGGGGGTCGCAGTTCAGCGCCAGACTCTCGAACCCGCCCCAGGAGAAGCCGAGCCCGAACAGCGTCAGGGCGTCGAGGAAGCGGGCCACGGCGGCGTCCGGAACCGGGCTCAGTTCGATGGCGAAGAGCCCGGCGGCGCCGGCGTAGTCCCGCCGCCAGAGGTCGTGACCGGGCGCGCCGGGGAGGGCGGGGTGCAGCACCCGCGCCACCTCGGGCTGGCCGGCGAGCCAGGCGGCGACCTCGAGGCTGGAGGCGCCGTGGCGGGCGAGGCGCGTGGGCAGCGTGCGCAGCCCCCGCAGCATCTGGTAGGCGTCCTCGGCCGCCACCGACCAGCCGAAGTCGATGATCGCCCGCTCCAGCGCCTGCTCCAGCGCCGGCGTGGCGGCGGCGGCCGAACCCATGAACACGTCCGAGTGGCCGCCCATGTACTTGGTGAGGGCCTGCACGCTGAGATCGACGCCATGGTCGAGCGGCTTGAACAGCAGGCCCGCGCCCCAGGTGTTGTCCATCAGGGTGAGGACGCCGCGCTCGCGGGCGAGGCGCGCGATGGCCGGGACATCCTGCATCTCGAAGGTGAGGGAGCCGGGCGACTCCAGCAGGATCAGCCGCGTGGCGGGCGTCGCCAGCGCTAGGATCTCTTCCGGCGTGGCGGCCGGCGGATGGTAAAGGACCGGCACGCCGAAGCGCGCCAGCACCCGGTCGCAGAACCTGCGGACGGGCTTGTAGACGGCGTCGGTGGCCAGGATCTCGTCGCCGGCCTTCACGACGGCCAGGATGGAGCCGATGACCGCCGCGAGGCCGGACGGGAACAACCGCACGCCGCGCGCGCCTTCCAGCTCGGTCAGGGCGGACATCAGCGCCTCGTGCGCCGCGAGGCCCTGTCGGCCGTAGGTGACGCGGCTTTCGTCGTAGAGCGCCGCGGCGTCGGGCAGCAGCACCGTCGAGCCCTTCTGGATCGGCGGCCCGACCGTGCGCGCCAGATGGGCGGGCGACTTGCCGGCGCGGATGAGGCGCGTCGCCTCCCGGGTCTTGCCCGGCGAGCCGCCCTTGCCGTCCGCGCCTTTGCTCATAGCGCCAACCGCATGCCGCAGCGGTCCTCGAAGCCGCGCGCGCCTTCGCTCGCCAACGCGGCGGCGAGGTGAGGCGGCATCTCGGCGGCGCCCAGCTCGCGAAAGCCGAGCCGCGCGTAGAACGGCGCGTTCCAGGGAATATGGCGGAAGGTGGTCAGGGTGACGTTGGTCAGGCCGCGAGCACGCGCCCAGTCGATCGCCGCCGCCAGCAGTCGGCGGCCATAGCCCTGGCGCTGGCGGTCCATCACGACGTCGACCTCGGCGATGTAGAGGCCGTCGTCGGCCAGCTCGCCGGCCAAGAATCCGATCGGACCGCGGTCGGCGTCGTCGGCGATCCAGATCAAACCGGCTTCGAGCGCCGCCGCCCAGTGGCCATCCGAGGCCGGCGGCGAACCGTCCGCGAGCAGGTGGCCGAGGCCGTGGGCGGCGAAGGTGTCCGCGCCGGAGGCTTCGATGGCGGCGAGGCGCGGAACGTCGTCGGCGCGGGCGGAGCGGATGGTCACGCCGCTCATGGGCCGGTGGCGACCGGCGTATCGGGCAGCGACCCCCATTCGCTCCAGGAACCGTCGTAGACCGCCACGTCCTCGCGCCCGAGGCGGGCGAGGCCCAGCGCCAGGATCGCCGCGCTGATCCCGGAGCCGCAGGTGGTGACGATCGGTCCGGCGAGGCCGACCCCGCCCGCGGTGAAGGCGGCGCGCAGGATGTCCGGCGGCGCGAGGGTCCCGTCCGCGGCGAGGACGCTGCTCCAGGGCACGTTGTGGGCGCCCGGCATGTGGCCCTCGCGCAGGCCCGGACGAGGTTCCGGCGCCTCGCCTCGGAACCGGATGGCCGAGCGGGCGTCCACCAGCTGCGGGCCGCCGGCTTCGACGATGCGGCGGACCGCGGCGAGGTCGGCGATCAGCTCCGGACGCGGATGGGCTTTGAACTCGCCGTGCGCCGGCTCGCGCCAGCCGGCTTCGAGCGCGCGGCCCTCCGCGAGCCACTTCTTCAGGCCGCCATCGAGCACGAACACCTTGTCGTGCCCCATGACCCGAAAGCTCCACCAGACCCGGGGGGCCGAGAACACGCCGACGCTGTCGTAGGCCACGATCGTCGAACCCGGCTCGACGCCCAGCCGGCGCGCCGCGGTGGCGAAGGCTTGGGGCGCGGGCAGCATGTGGGGCAGGTCGGTGGCGTGGTCGGCGATGGCGTCGATGTCGAAGAACGCCGCGCCGGGGATGTGCCCGGCGGCGTACTCCGCCTTGGCGTCGCGATTGTCGGCCGGCATGTGCCAGCTGCCGTCGAGGATAACGAGGTCCGGCGCGCCGAGGCGTTCGGCGAGCCAGTCGGTCGTGACCATCGGGTCGGTCGTGACGATCAGGTCGGTCATTGGCTCACCGCTCGATCGTCCACCCAAGGCGGCACGGGCAGCCCGCGTTCGCGCAGGAACGCGGCGTTGAACAGCTTGCTCTGATAGCGCGAGCCGTAGTCGGCGAGGATGGTCACGACGGTGTGGCCGGGGCCGAGGTCGCGCGCCAGCTTCACCGCGCCGGCGATGTTGATCCCGGTCGAGCCCCCCATCACCAGCCCCTCGTCGCCCAGCTCGATGATGGCGCGCATCATCTCCTCGTCGGTGACACGGTAGGGGAAGTCGACGGTCAACCCCTCGAGGTTGGCGGTGATGCGGCTCTGGCCGATGCCCTCGCTGATCGAGTTGCCTTCGGCCCGCAGTTCGCCATGGGCGTAGTACTCGTAGAGCGAGGCGCCGCCAGGATCGGCGAGGCCGATGGCGATGTCGGTGCACCGGGCGCGCAGCGCCTCGGCGACGCCCGCCAGGGTGCCGCCCGTGCCCACCGAGCAGACGAAGCCGTCGACGCGACCTTTCGTCTGCTCCCAGATCTCTGGGCCGGTGGCGTCGATGTGGGCCTGGCGGTTGGCGACGTTGTCGAACTGGTTGGCCCAGATCGCGCCCGCCGGCTCCTTGGCGTTCAGCTCCTCGGCCAGGCGCCCGGAATAGCGGACGTAGTTGCCCGGATTGGCGTAGGGAACCGCGTCCACCTCGACGAGCTCCGCGCCCATCTGGCGGTTGGCGTCCTTCTTCTCCTGGCTCTGGGTGCGGGGGATGACAATGGTGGCCTTGTAGCCCAGC
>DATJRL010000292.1:0-2710 GCA_035504785.1 Caulobacteraceae bacterium | reverse complement strand
TGCAAAAGGCCGCGGTGTTCGCCGACGAACTGCTGGCGATGCTGGCGACGCTGGACATGGACTTGAGGGGCCTGCGGGACCGGGCGATCCTGGCGATCGGCTTCGCCGGCGGCCTGCGCCGCTCCGAGATCGTCGGCCTGGACTGCGGTCCCGATCAGACCGAGGACGGCTCAGGTTGGGTCGAGATCTTTCCCGAGGGCGCGCTCCTCACCCTCCGCGGCAAGACCGGCTGGCGCGAGGTCGAGATCGGCCGGGGCTCGCGCTCCGACACCTGCCCGGTCGCCCTGCTCGAGACCTGGCTCAAGCTCGGGCGGATCGCCCGCGGGCCCCTGTTCCGGGCGGTGGCGCGCAAGGCCGGGGGGGTCGGATCCGAGCGCTTGACCGACAAGCACGTCGTTCGCTTGGTGAAGAGATGCGCTTTGGCCGCGGGCCTGCGCGGCGACCTGGCCGAGGGCGAACGTCGTCTCGCCTTCGGCGGCCATTCGCTACGCGCCGGTCTCGCCTCCTCCGCCCAAATCGAAGAGGCCCACGTCCAAAAGCATCTCGGCCACGCCAGCGCCGAAATGACCCGCCGCTACCAGCGCAAACGCGACCGCTTCAAGATTAACCTCACCAAGGCGGCCGGCCTCTAGGTCGAGAGAAATAATAGTGTTTGCTGTAGGCTCACGCGTCGCCTGTATAGTATACCATCAATCGACTATAATTATCGATAATCTTGGTCATGCAGGCGTAAATCAGCGATTCTGACCACCCGGAGCTCCGGCAGATCACTGCCCGCCAGCGCTCCCGCTCGACGAGAGGACACCACTGCTGCCAGTCCCCTCCCCTCTCCCGGAAGAGAACCGCGCCGCCTTCTCGGCCGAGGAACTGGCCGTGGTCCGGCGGGCTGATGCCCGGCAGATGCTGGCGGTCCTCGGCGTCGACAATCCGGCGATCGCAGCCGCCTACGCCGTCGTGCCGCGCGAGGCCTTCTTAAGGCCGCCGCCTTGGACCGCGTCCTCGCCGTTCACCGGCTACCGGCCCCTGTCGGGCAGCGACCCTGTTGTGCTCTACCAGGATCTCCTCATTGCCCTCGACCCGGCGCGGGGGGTCAACAACGGCAGCCCGGCGCTGCACGCGAACTCCTCGAGGCGCTTGCGTCGAAGCCCGGCGACCGCATCATCCATGTCGGCGCCGGCGCGGGCTGTTATAGCGCCATCCTAGCCGAGCTGGTCGGCCCGGCCGGCCAGGCCACGGCGGTTGAGTTCGACGCCGCGCTGGCCGAGCAAGCCAAGAGCTTCCTTTCAGGACGCACCAACGTGCGCGTCGTCTGCGACGATGGCGCCCGCTGGCCGGAAACTCAGGCCGACGGAATTTACGTCAATTTCGCGTGGCGCGGCCGGCCGATCGCTGGATCGAGGGCTTGGCGCCAGGCGGCCGTCTCGTCTTCCCGCTCGGCGTTCCCGGCCTGAAGCGGCCGAGATCCGGCGGCCGCCACAGCGACCGCGGCGCGGTGCTCAGGATCGAACGGCGCGGCGACGCCTACGCGGCAGCATGGCCTATTTTTGTCTGCGCCGAGGGAGAATTCGAGGCCGATGCCGAAGAGGTTGAGCAGCTGCGCGCCGCCTTCAACGCCGGCGGCCTCGACACGGTCCGCAGCCTGATGTGGAAGCGCCCTGCCCCGCGCGACCGCTGCTGGTTCGCCGGCAAGGATTGGGCCTTATCTCGAGACGAAACGCCGTGAGGCGTCGACCGCGATATGGCCGGCAGCGGCGCCGGTCATTCCGTGCGCGGCACGCTCGTGTGTGCCCTCGTTGCCACCTCGCCGCGGGCGATTGCGACGAAGCGGCGTTTCACCTCGGCGAACAGGCCAGGCGTGAGCGCGCCGTAATAGCCGCTGTCGCTGTCGACGGGGCGCAGGTCTGGGCCTGGCCAGGTGAAGCGGTTGCTCTCAGTCAGCACGATCCAGGAGCGCTCGACGTCGAGCCGCAGGCGGTTCTTGACCTCGGGCGGGATTTCGATCGCGTCGGCCCGATCGGCCGGCGGCGTGTGGGTGATCGGCAGGACGCGCACCACTGGCGCGCCCTCCTCCGTCGTCATCGCGATCGCCAGCACCAGGCATGGGCGGTCCTTGTCGCCCTCGTCCCGGCCCTCACGATGCTGCCAGTCCCACAAATAGGCGTAGCGAAAAATCCAGCCGACCCGGACCTCAGTCGGCAGCATGCTTGGCGGGGACGTTAAGATGGTCGGGCTCCGGCGTCATTTCCGAAGCTTCGACCGCGGCGATCTCGGCGTCGGTCAGATCGACGGTGCGCTGGACTCGGCGGTCGCGCTTCGACAGCCGAACGAAGTCCTCGTAACCCATCAGCACGGTGCGCGGGCGGCCGTTCTTGGTGATGATCACCGGCTCGCGCACGGCGGCGTCCTGGTAGGCGCCGAAGTTCTTAGAGACCTCGGCGGCGGTGACAGTCGAGCTCATGGCAGAGCCTCCTTTAGTTCCGGAATATACGAGAATCCCGTGAATCCCGCAAGAGACCGCCTCGGGCCTGCCCCGCCCAGACGAGTGCGCCATGGCCGTCCCCCGCGCTTTGGACAGCTGGACCGTAGCCGACTCCAGGGCCAAGCAGTCCGAGCGCGCTCAGACCGATCCACAGATCATCGCAAGGAGGCCTTGATGAGCGACCTCAAACCGCAGATCGCCATTCGCTATTGTACGCAGTGTGGCTCCTGC
>DATJRL010000291.1:0-8400 GCA_035504785.1 Caulobacteraceae bacterium | reverse complement strand
AGAGCATCGGAAAAGGTCCATTCGCCTCGGGATGGGTCCCGAAGCGGCCGCGCCTCTAGCATCCGGGGCCCGGTCGCGCCATAGCTAGGAAGACTGCCTCCCCGGTCCAAGTCCCGTGATTCTTGAAACCGAACGACTGGTGTTGCGCCCGATCGAGACGGAGGACTGGCGCGCGCTCTATCCGATCATGAGCGACCCGGTGGTGATGGCCCACTGGGACTCCACCGAGATCGAGGATCCCGACGTGCTCCAGCAGCTGATCCAGGCGCAGCGCGAGGATATGGCCCGCGGCGCGGCCTGGTACTGGACGATCGAACTTGCCCAGCCTTGCGCTCTCCTCGGCGCCTGCGACCTCTCGGAGGTCGACTGGCGACACCGGCGCGGCGAGGTCGGCTTCCTGCTGGCCCAGGCCGCATGGGGCCAGGGCTACGGGATCGAGGCGATGCGCGCGGTGGTGGACTATGCGGCGAGCCTTGGCCTCAAGCGCCTCTGGGCCAGGGCTCACGTCGGCAACGACCGATCGGAGCGGCTGCTGCACGCGCTCGGCTTCGAGGACGAGGGTTACCTGCGCGGCCACATCCAGCGCGCCGGCGAGCGTCGCGACTGCAAGGTCTACGGCCTGCTGCTTTAGGCCGCGGCGATGATCGGCAGGAAGTGCGCCGCGGTCAGCGAAGCGCCGCCCACCAGCGCCCCGCCGACCTCGCGCGCCGCCAGGATTCCGGCCGCGTTGTCAGGCTTCACGGACCCGCCGTAGAGGATGGGCGCGCCAGCCGCGGCGCCGCCGAACCGGGCGTCCAAGGCCGCGCGAATGGCGCCGTGCATGGCCTCGATCTCAGCGATGGCGGGGGTCTCGCCCGAACCGATCGCCCAGACGGGTTCGTAGGCGATGGCGAACGGCCGCGCCGCGGCTTCATCCGGCGTCGAACCCGCCAGTTGCTCGAGCACGACTTCCAGGGCCCGTCCCGAAGCGCGCTCCGCCGCAGTTTCGCCGACGCAGACGATCGGCTCCAGTCCGGCGCGGAACGCGGCGCGCACCTTGGCGGCCACCTCGGCGTCGGTCTCGCCATAGTAGGCGCGCCGTTCGGAGTGGCCCAGGATCACCAGGCTGGCGCCGGAGTCGGCGAGCATCTCGGCCGACAGACAGCCGGTGTAGGCGCCCTCGCGCTCGGGCCGGCAGTCCTGGCCGCCCACGGCGACGCCCGTGCCGGCGAGCAGCTCGGACATGCGGTGGATGAGGGTGGCCGGAGGGCAGATCGCGACCCGCGCGCCCGGCGGCTTTTCGTCCAGCGCCGCCGCGATCGAGCGAGCCTCGTCCAGGCTTGCGCTGAGGCCATGCATTTTCCAGTTGCCCGCAATCAGGCGTCGTTGCTCAGACAAAATCGCTCCAGCCCCTCTGAAAACGATGGCGGCTTAAAGTCGCCGGCTCACCACCGCAATGGCCGCCCGCGCCGACCTAGACCCGGCCGGACAGCGCCTCTATACCCCGCCGATGCTCAAGTTCTTCCGCCGCATCGCGACCTCTTGGGTCGGCCCCGCGATCATGGGGACGCTGATGCTGACCTTCCTGTTGCTCAACGGGGGCACGCGGGACGTGTTGAGCGGCCACATCCAGGAGAACGTAATCCAGGCCGGCTCCCACCAGGTGACGAAGGCCCAGTTCGCCCGCTTGTTCGACGCCAAGAAGGCGGAGTACGAGAAGCAGACGGCCCAATCCTTCCCGCTCGAGGAGCTGGTCAGGGAGGGCGGCGACCAGGCGATGTTGCAGCAGCTCGCCGCGCAGACCGCCTACTCGGAGATGCTCACCCGGCTCGGAATCAAGCCGACCGACGACGTCGTCGTCGCCGAGCTGCGCAAGCAAGCCGAAGCCGGCGGCACGGTCCTGAGCGACGTGTTCGACTCGGTGACGGGCAAGTTCAAGCCGGAGCTGATGGCCCGGCTGCTCCAGAGCATGGGCGTGACCATGCCCGAGTTCGAGCAAGGCGTGGCGGACGACCTGGCCAGCCAGGAATTGGGCAGCGCCGTTCAGCAGGGCTTCACCATCCCCCGGATCTACGCGGCGGTGCAGGCGGCCTGGCTGCTGGAGGGCCGGGACGTGAGCTATTTCGTCATCCCGATCGCCAGCGTTCCGCCGCCGGCCCCGCCGACCGACGCGCAGCTGGCGGCGCTGATCCAGCAACACCGCGATCAGCTGATGCTGCCCGAGCGCCGCGTGCTCACCGTCGTCCGCTTCAGCGCCAAGGCCCTGGCGCCGACCATCCAGATCGACCCGGCCATGGTGACCCAGCAGTTCAATGCCGAGAAGGCCAACTACGGGAAGCCCGAGCTGCGCTCGCTGATCGAGATTCCGCTCAACAACCCGGCGGACGCGGCCGCTGTCGGCGCGGCCCTGGCCAAGGGCGAGGATCCCAACGCCGTCGCCAAGTCGATCGGGGTCAACGCGATCGTGTACACCGACCAACCTCAGTCGGCGATCGCCGACTCCAAGGCCGCCGCGGCCGCGTTCGCCATGAAAGAGGGCGACGTCAGCGGCCCGGTCCAGGGCGACTTCAAGACGGTGATCCTGAAGGTCACCAAGGTCACGCCCGCGCAGGCCCCGGACCTGGCCGCGGCCCGCGCCCAGATCACCGCGCAGCTCCAGCAGTCGCAAGCGGTGGATAAGGTTTTCGAACTCAGCCAGAAGTTCGAAGACCTGATGCAGGGCGGCGCATCGCTGGCCGACGCCGCAGCGAAGGTCGGCGTCACCGCCGTGACGGTCGGGCCGGTCACCGCCGACGGCAGGGACCTGACGAGCCCGCAGCCGAACCCGGTGTTGTCGCCCAAGGTGCTGAAGACCGCCTTCGGTCTGGCGCAAGGCGCCGACAGCGACGTCCTGCAGGACGCCGACAAGGGCGAGATCTACGCCGTCCACGTCGACAAGATCATCCCGCCCAACCCGCCCAGCCTCGACGAGCCCGGCATGCGGGCCAGGCTGACCCAATTCTACATGCAGCAGGCCGTGGTCGCGGTGCTGGAGAAGCGCGCCGCCGACGCCCAGGCGGCGATCCAGAAAGCCCGGAGTTTCGAAGCGGCCGCGGCGGCGGCCGGCGGCCGGGTGGCGCACCAGCCGAACCTGCAGCGCAAGGACTTTCAGCGGTACGAGCAAGCCATCGGTCCGGCGCTCGCCAACCAGATCTTCGCCGCCAAACCGGGCGTGGTGTTCAGCGCCGGGTCGGATCGAATGCGCGGTTATGTCGTCGCCAAGGTGGACGCGATCCACCCGGCGGACCCGAAGCAGGTGGCGCAGGTCTTGGATCTGGTCCGGCAGCACGCGAACAACGGGTATCTGGAATCGCTGGCGGGCGCGGTGCGCGAGTTGGCGGTCAATTGGATCAAGCCGCGCACCGACATCGGGCTCGCCCGCGACGCCATGGGAATCGACCCGGCGATGGTGGCGCGGCTCTCGCCCAAGCTGCTGTCCAACAAGGCGCCGGGACCGGCCCAGTGACCTGCGAGCCGACGTTCGATGCGTTCGCCCGCGGCTACGCGGCGGGTCAGGCGCAAGTCGTGGTGCGGCGCCTGGTCGACGACCTGGAGAACCCGGTTTCGGCCTATCTGAAGGTCGCGCACGGTCAGCCGTACAGCTTCCTCTTCGAATCCGTGGAGGGCGGCGCCTGGCGCGGCCGCTATTCGGCGCTGGTGATGGCGCCGGATCTGGTGTGGCGCTGCCGCGACGGTCGGGCGGAAGTCGCCGAGGGCGACGACATCGCCGCGAACCGGTTCCGGCCCGACGGCGAGGGCGCGTTGGAGTCGCTGCGCGACCTGGTGGCCCGCTCCCGCCTCGACCTGCCGAGCGGGTTGCCGCCCATCGCCGCAGGCGTCTTCGGCGTCATCGGCTACGACATGATCCGGCTCGTCGAGAAGCTGCCGACCGTCAATCCGGACCCGCTCGGCCTGCCGGACGCTGTGATGATCCGGCCCTCGATCGTGGCGATCTTCGATGGCGTGGCGCAGGAGATCGTCCTCGTCGCCACGGTCCGCCCGTCAACGCTTTCGGCTGACGCCGCCTATGCGGCGGCCACGGCGCGGCTGCGCGGCGTCGCCCAGGCGCTGAAAGCGGCGCTGCCAGCACCGGGTCCTCGGCCGGCGCCCCTGCCCGATCGCTTCACCTCGCCGGTCAGCCGGGAGCAGTATTGGAAGATCGTCGAGCGGGCCAAGCAATACATCCGCGCCGGCGACGTCTTCCAGGTGGTGCCCAGCCACCGATTCCGCGCCCCCTTCGCGCACGACCCGTTCGCGCTCTACCGTTCGCTTCGCCGCACCAACCCGTCGCCGTTTCTGTTCTTCCTGAACTTTCCGGACTTCCAGCTGGTGGGCTCCTCGCCCGAGATCCTGGTTCGGCTGCGCGATGGCAAGATCACCATCCGCCCCATCGCGGGCACCCGGCCTCGGGGGGCGACGCCCGAGGAAGACGCCCGTCTCGAGGCGGAGCTGATCGCCGACCCCAAGGAGCACGCCGAGCACCTGATGCTGCTGGATCTCGGCCGCAACGACGTCGGCCGCGTGGCCATGCTGAACCAGGCCGGGCGCAACGTCTCGCAGACCTCGCGCAAGGGGCCGCACGTGCGGGTCACCGCCAGCTTCTTCGTCGAGCGCTACAGCCACGTCATGCACCTGGTTTCCAACGTCGAGGGCGACGCGCCGGAGGGCCTCGACCCGGTGGACGTGCTGATGGCCGCCTTGCCCGCCGGCACCCTCTCCGGCGCGCCGAAGGTGCGCGCGATGGAGATCATCGACGAACTGGAGACGGAGAAACGCGGCGTGGGCTACGCCGGCGCCGTGGGGTACTTCGGCGCCGACGGCTCGGTCGACACCTGCATCGTGCTCCGCACCGCGCTGATCAAGGACGACACGGTCTACGTGCAGGCGGGCGGCGGCGTGGTGGCCGACTCCGATCCGGACGCCGAGTACGAGGAGACCGTGCACAAGGCCAACGCCATCCGCACCGCGGCTCTGGAGGCGTGGCGCTTCGCCTGACCTTTCCGCTCAGGTCGGCCAGGGCGACGGGGTCGCCACCACCAGCGCCACCAGGCACAGCGCGCAGATGGCGAAAAGGGCGGCCGAAAGCGCCACCGACCTCAGGCTCGGCGAGGGCGCGGGCGGCGGCGCGAGCAACGCCCGCGCCTGGCGCAGCGGCCGGGGATCGAAGTGCGGGTCAGACATCGACGCGTGAATCAGTCACAACTTCGATGATGCGCGATCCGTATCGTCGGTGCAAAGCGCGGGCAGTTGGCGTTCCGACGCGCCGGCTCTAGAAGGCAGGCCGAAAGGCGCGCCATGATCCTGGTCATCGATAACTACGACAGCTTCACCTACAACCTCGTCCACTACCTGAACGAGCTCGGGGCCGAGACCGTCGTCCATCGCAACGACGCCATGAGCGCGCGGGAGGCCCTGGCGCTGCGGCCGGAAGCGGTGGTGCTGTCGCCGGGCCCCTGCACGCCGAACGAAGCGGGCATCTGCCTGGCGCTGATCGCGGACGCTCCGGCCGTCCTTCCGATCCTCGGCGTCTGCCTCGGCCACCAGTCGATCGGGCAGGCGATGGGCGGCGAGGTGATCCCCGCCATGAGCCTGATGCATGGCAAGACCAGCCCGATCCGGCATGCCGGCGTGGGCGTCTTCGCCGGAATGCCCAACCCCTTCACGGCCACGCGCTATCACAGCCTCGCGGTGCGCCGAGAGACGCTGCCGGACGTGCTCGAGGTGACCGCCTGGACCGACGACGGCGAGATCATGGGCTTTTCGCACAAGCGCCGACCCGTGCACGGCGTCCAGTTCCACCCGGAAAGCATCGCCACCGAAGGCGGCCATGCCCTGCTGGCGAACTTCCTCGACCTCGCCGGCGTCAAACGCCTGGCCGAGGTTTAGGGCGGGGCCATGTCGGATGCGTTCAAGCCGCTGCTCGCTCGGCTCGCCGACGGCGCGACCCTCACCGAAGACGACGCCGAGTCGTTCTTCACCGCCGCGCTGCGCGGTGAGCCGACGCCGGCCCAAGTCGCCGCCGCGGTCACCGCCATGCGCCTGCGCGGCGAGACGGTCGGCGAGATCGCCGCCTGCGCCCGCGCCATGCGCCGCGCCGCGCTGACGCTGAAGCACCCGCACCAGGTGATCGACGTCTGCGGCACCGGCGGGACGGGCATCCCCACCTACAACGTCTCCACCGCGGTCGCGATGGTCGCGGCCGGCGCCGGCCTGAAAGTCGCCAAGCACGGCAACCGCACCATGACCCGGCGGTCCGGCAGCGCCGACGTGCTGACCGCGCTGGGCGTGAACATCCAGGCCAATCTCGAGCAGCAGCGGCGGGCGCTGGACGAGGCCGGCGTCTGCTTCATGTTCGCCCCAGCCCACCATGGGGCGATGCGGCACGTGTTGCCGATCCGCCAGGAGCTGGGCTTTCGCACCGTGTTCAACCTGCTCGGCCCGCTCGCCAACCCGGCCGGCGCGCAGCGGCAGGTGCTGGGCGTTTACGACTCGCGCTGGGTCGAACCGCTGGCGCGCGTGCTGGGTGCATTAGGCGCCGAGCGGGCCTGGGTGGTCTACGGCCAGGGCCTCGACGAGATCACCACGACCGGCGAGACCCAGGTCGCCGAATGGCGGGACGGCGGCGTGCGCCTCCTCAACGTCACGCCGGAGGCCGTCGGACTTCCGCGCGCGGCGCTGGCGGACCTCACCGGCGGCGAGCCGGCCGGGAACGCCGAGGCGATCCGCGCCCTGCTCGGCGGCAAGACCGGGCCCTATCGCGACATCGTGCTGCTCAACACGGCCGCGGCCCTGCTCGTGTCCGACAAGGTGGAGACGCTGCGGGACGGCGTCGACGCCGCCGCCGCATCGATCGACGAGGGCCGCGCCAAGACCGCGCTCGACAAGCTGATCGACGCGACCAATCGCATATGAGCGACATCCTCGAGACCATCGCCGCCTACAAGCGCGACGAGGTCGCGGCGTTGCGCCGCGCGCAAAGCCAGGACGCGATCGACGCCGCCGCCAAGCGGGCCTCGGCGCCGCGAGGCTTTCGCGACGCCCTGCGACGCGCCTTCCGGCCGGGGCGCCTGGGCCTGATCGCCGAGATCAAGAAGGCCTCGCCGTCCAAGGGGCTGATCCGCGCCGATTTCGATCCGCCGTCGCTGGCGACCGCCTACGCCGCCGGCGGCGCCGCCTGCCTGTCCGTGCTCACCGACGGTCCCAGCTTTCAGGGCGCCGACGCCTGCCTGACCACGGCGCGCGAGGCCGTGGCGCTGCCGGCGCTCCGCAAGGAGTTCCTCGTCGATCCCTGGCAGGTGGCGCAGTCGCGGGCGCTGGGCGCCGACGCCATCCTGGTCATCCTCGCGATCGGCGACGACACCCTGGCGGGCGAGTTGATCGCCGAAGCCCGGCGCTTCGGGATGGACGTGCTGGTGGAAGCGCACGACGCGGCCGAGGTGGACCGGGCGGTGGCGCTGGGCGCGGGGATGATCGGGGTCAACAACCGCGATCTGCGCACCTTCGTCACCGACCTGGCGGTCACCGAGCGCCTCGCCGCCCGCGTTCCGCCGGACCGGCTTCTCGTCACCGAGAGCGGGATCGCCACACCGGCCGACGTGGCCCGGCTCGCGGCCGCCGGCGCAGGCGCGATGCTGGTGGGCGAGAGCCTGATGCGGCAGCCCGACGTCGCCGCCGCGACCCGAGCGCTTCTCGCCTAGAGCACGATGGGGTCAGGCAGAATCGCCTGACCCCATCGTGGCGATTACATCTTTTGCAAACCGGCTAGTGCATCCGGCCCGACTTCGGCCACAGCTCGGCGGCAGGGAACTTCTCGATGGTCTTCTGTGTGGCAGGGTCAGTCAGTTCAAAGTCGTACCAATATTTGCGGATCATCTGGCCGCGTGCGTACATGCACGCAGCGTATCTCATCATCTTGACCCGCTCAGGCTCCGGCATCCGCTTCAGTTGGTCTGGGTCGGCGAACATCCCGAGCGCATCAGCCATGGCTCCGATTCTCACGGGGCAGGCCAGGGGCTCGCACGTGTAGCGTTGGAGCCGGTTCCAGCACCACTGCTGTAGCTGCCTTTCCGCGTGGGTTTGGTGCCATGGTTCGGCCGAGGCGGTGCCGCAGACGAGCAACGCGATGGCGAGCGCTAATCCTCGGCGAACACTCACTTGGGCTTCTTGGGCGCCGGCTTTGCCACCTTCGCCTTCGCCAGTTTCTTCAGCCGCTCGCCAAAGCGGCCTTCGTCGTCGTCCGTCTCTAGCTTGCGGGCGAGTTGTCGGAACTTGTCGATTTGCGCCTTGGGCTGTTCTGCGCTCATAAGCCCAATCATAGCACGCACAACGTTTGACTCGCTCCACCGGTGGCGCCGTAGTTCGCGCCTAACGACCACCGGTGGC
>DATJRL010000290.1:0-3574 GCA_035504785.1 Caulobacteraceae bacterium | reverse complement strand
CGCTCGAGCGCGCATCTTCCAATTGTGACTCGAGCAAGATTGTCGGCGCGCCAGTCATCACCGGTTGGACCTGGACGAGGCCGTCCGCGAAACGGGCCGTCGTGTGAGCGCCGATCCATGGCGGACGAAGCGAACTCGGCCGTTGGCGTCGGCCCAGCCGCGCTAGGAGCTTTGCGGGAGATACCGCTGACCCCAGCTTACCGAAGATCCTCGTTTCGCCCGCGCCGTGGTGTCCCCGCTGAGGGCTGCTGTTTCTGAGACGCCGCGCTTATTCACTTTGGGGATAGCCGTCGGGGCGTCGCCGCCCGCCTTCTCGGGCGAGATGACGCTGAACCGGTGTCTTGGGCAGGGCGTCGAGGGTGAGATAGCCCGGGCCGTCCTTGTCGAGGGCGTCGAAATGGGCGTTCGACAGGGTCAGGAAGTCAGCCTTGGAGATGAGTCCGACGAAGCGGACGTCGGCTGCGGCGACCGGCTCCGGCTCGTCGAAGAAGCTGTAGGGCGACGCGCCCTTGTTCGATTCGTCTGCCGGATTGGGCGCTGGCCCCGAACTCGTGGGTGGCGGACCGCCCGGGGCGATGTTGCCCCCGCCTGCACGACCCTGGCCGCCGCCGCCGCCGCCGCCGAACTGCGCCAGCCACAGGCGCGCTGCGCCGGGGTCCCTTCGATCCTGCCACGACTCCACGCGCGCGCCGACCACCTCAGGACAGATCCGCAGCTCGTAGTAGTTGACCTCATAGGGGCTGAGGACACCGTCGTGGTTCTGGTCGAGGGTGTGGAAGGAGGCCTCGGCGTCGGCGTTGAACTCCGCGCGGTCGATCTTGCCGTCGCCGTTCTTGTCAGCCTGGTGAAACCAGTCGACGACGGGATAGGCAGCCCCGCGCTTGGCGCGGAACGGCTGGCCGCACGGGCTGATGAAGAGGTTGGGAGGGGGACCTCCATTGAACCGGGCCTGGGCCAGGAGCGTCGAGGGGTCTGCTGCGACTGCGGGGAGGACCAGGAGACGCAAACTCAGCTGACGACGGTTGAGGGGCAAGCCGGAACTCCAGGCGCGGCGTCTTCGCCGCCCATTTAGCGTGAGCGCAAAAGATGGGCCATTAGCGGCTCCTTCTCCGGCGGTTGTCAGACCCGCGGAGTTTTGCATGGGGATTTCCGTGCAGTTGGTCGCCTGGGCCGGGCCGTTCGCTCACTCGCCAGGCCCTTGCAGGGATGGACGGATGTTGCGTGACCCGCGCCTCGCCACGCGACTTGCGTTCGCCGTTGCCGGATTCGTGACCGCCTGCTGGGCGCCGCTGGTTCCGTTCGCGAAGGCCCGCCTGGGGGTGAACGACGCCCAGCTCGGACTGCTGTTGCTGTGCGCCGGCGTGGGATCGCTGATCGGCGTGAGCGTGGCGGGGGTCCTCTCTGCGCGGGTCGGCGCGAGGCCCGTGGTGGTCTGCGCCGGCGCCGGGCTGTGCGCTTCCCTCCCCGCGCTCGCCGCATCAGGCTCGCCGCCGGCTTTGGGCGCGTCCCTCCTGGTGTTCGGCGCATGCCTCGGCGCCCTGGACGTGGCGATGAACGCCCATGGGGCGCAGGTAGAGGCGGCGGCGGGCGCGCCGCTGATGTCGGGTTTCCATGGGCTTTATAGCCTTGGCGGGGCCGCAGGCGCGGGCTGGACGACTTTTGCGCTCCGCTCGCACGTGTCGCCGCAGGTGTCGGCGATCATCGCGGCGCTCGCGGCGCTCGGCTTGGTCACAGTCGGCGCCTTTGGCCTGAACGCGACGCGGCCGGAGGCGCCGCACAGGCTGTTGGTCTGGCCGACCGGACGTGTCCTGCTGATCGCCGCCTTGGCGGCGACGATGTTCCTCGCCGAAGGCGCGGTCTTTGACTGGAGCGCCCTCCTGCTCCTGGAGCGCCGGCTGACCAGCGCGTCGGAGGCGGGTGTCGGATTCATGGTCTTCTCGATCGCCATGACGGCGGGACGGCTCGTCGGCGACCGGGTCGTTCGCCGCTTCGGCGGCCGCGGGGTCGTGCAAGGCGGCGCCCTGACGGCCGTCTCGGGCTTTCTGATCGTGCTGTGCTGCCCGCTCGCGCCGGTCGCCATCGGCGGATTCCTGCTCGTCGGACTGGGCGCGGCGAACATCGTGCCGGTTCTGTTCAGCGCCGCTGGTCGGCAGCGGAACATGGCCCCGACTCTAGCTGTCGCAGCTGTGGCCTCGACTGGATACGTCGGCATCCTGGCGGGTCCGCCGACTCTCGGTTTCATTGGCCACGCGGTCGGCCTCGCCGCCGCCTTCTGGCTTGTGACCGCTCTTCTGGCTCTCGTGGCGCTCGCGGGCGGCGCAGCGACACGCTGATCACGCCGACTACCCGCAAGCATCCGCCAACAGGCGTGTAAGAATCTCCGGGTGCGAGAGCTGGAGGAGCAGGCCACCCTCTTCGACGGTGACGAACCGCACGTCCGGGAGGCCCAACCACCAGCTGCGCCGCTCGTCGTCGCCCCCCAGTTCGGCGCAGTGCGCGACCGTCCAGCTTCGGCCTCCGACGACGGCGGGCGGCCGCCAGCCGGCCGAATAGGACAGCCGCTCGCGCACGACACCGCGGACACTCCGCGCCGTCAGCGCCTGGATATCGGACACGATCCAGGCAAGGGCGTCCGGGTCCTCCAGCGCGGCGACGTCACTGGGGGCTCCGCCCTTGAAACTCTGCCGCACGAGCGCCGACAGGCGCACGGTGCGAAGCTGCCGGCGCAGAAGCTCGAAGAAGACGCTCGTCACCTCCGGGTGACGTCGAAGTAGGGAAGCCGCCGCGGTGATCGCATAGCGGCCCCGTCCAGGGCTGGTCGGCCCCTCGGGATTGAGCAGCAGGGCCCTCCGGAGGCGGTCGGGGAAACGCTCGGCGAAGGTTATGGCCGGGGCCGCGGCGATGTCGCGCGCGAACATGTCGGCTTCGCGCAGATTGAGGGCGTCCAAGATGACCGCCATGTCCTCGGCGGCCGTGGACAGATAGTCCCCGCGATCCGGATCGGTCAGGCCGTAGCCTGGTCTCTGTGGAATGATCGGACGCCAACCGGCCTCCCGCAGGGTCGCCCGAAGTCGCGGGGGAAGCGTCCGGCCGCTGGACAGGGCGTGACAGAACATCAAGGGGCGCGCGCTCGCGGGTCCGTAGTCGAGGAAGGCGACCCGGCGACCGTCGTGACATGGAACGATGCGAAGGCGGGCTTGGCCGTCGCCGGACGGGGACACCAGCTCGGAGGTCCTCGCCAGTCGTCCCAGCGCTGCGAGTTCGACGCTGATGCGACCCAGGTCCTTCGCTCGCCCCACGCCGACCTTCGAGAAGGCCGACCGCAGATGGGCTTTTACCGTCTCGCGGCCGACGCCCAGGGTGCGGGCGACCGACGCCGCGGTCGCGCCTGCGGAGGCGAGCCGCACCACTCTCGCCTCGGCCAGGGTGAGGTTGAGGGCCGTCGCCAGGGTTTCGAGATCACCTTCATCGGGGCGATTGCAGATCAGATCTGAGAGAGCGCGCACAACGGAGGCCGTCCGCGACGCGCCGATCTTTCGCATGGCGCCCCGCAACGCGTCCCGCGCCGTTTCAT
>DATJRL010000289.1:0-3293 GCA_035504785.1 Caulobacteraceae bacterium | reverse complement strand
AACAGCGGCGTTATGTCGGATTGCACGCGGGAACGCTCCGTCGGACTTTTCACTTCAAGTCGTCGCATGCGGAAGCGCGCGGGCGGGTCCACAATTGGCGCGCCTCCCCTTTCCTTCCCGGCCTTACACCCGTGAAGGCGGGTGGAAGAGCCGGGATCTCCTCGGCGCCGGCGGCGACAGGCAGGTCCCGGATGGGTCCGCGGCCCGGCTCTTCGGGATGACACTGGCAGGTGATTGATATCGTTCCGAGAGACATTGACGCTGATTGAGGATGCGCCCTAGAGCACCACGGGATCGGGCGGAATCGCCTGATTTCCGAATCGCGCTCTAGATTCAAGAGTGTCGAGCCTGATTCAGGATTTAGGTCGGTTCGACCCGATTCCATCGGGCTCCAGGCGTGATTTTTTCTGGAGCGGAGGCCATGTCGGGCAATTCCAGGCGACTGGACTCGGTCTGCGTCTACTGCGCGTCCTCCAACGCCGCGGCGCCGGAGTTCCTGGCGGCCGCCGAGTCGTTCGGGACCCTCCTGGCCGGCGAGGGACTTCGCCTAGTCTACGGCGGCGGCAGCGTCGGCCTGATGGGCGCTTGCGCCAAGGCCGCCCACACCGCCGGCGGACGCGTCCTGGGCGTCATCCCGCATTTCCTCACCTCCTATGAGCGCCCGCTGAAGACGGTCGAGACCATCGTCGTGAACTCGATGCACGAGCGGAAGATGATGATGTTCGAGGAAGCCGACGCCTTCGCCATCCTCCCTGGCGGCATCGGCACGCTCGAGGAGGTGGTGGAGCTGCTGTCCTGGCGCCGCCTCGGCCTTCACGCCAAGCCGATCGTGTTCCTGAACCTCTTGCGCTTCTGGGACCCGATGTTCGAGCTGCTGGATCATATCGTGGCGCAGAACCTGGTCCCGGCCGAGTTCCGGGAGGTGTGGCGCTCGGTCGACACCGTGGAAGAGCTGCTGCCGGCGATGCGCGAGATGCCCTCGCTCGCCTTCATGACGCCCCCGGGCGTCGAGGAGATGACCTGATCCGCCCGCGATCCGCGCTTGACCGCCTCGCGGCAGGCGGCGGACTGTCGGCTCGAACGTCGTGAGGACATCCGAGATGTCGCTGCCATCGGTCGTTTGGATGACCCTGGCGCTGACCGTGATCATCGCCGCGCGATATCTGGCTGTCGCCGGCATCGCCCATGCGGTGCTCTGGCGCGACCCGGGGGCCGCGAACCCGCGCCGGCTCAACCGCGACCCGCCCCGGCGGCGCGTCATCGCCGAGGAGATCCGCCTCTCGCTGCTGTCGTCCTGGATCTACGCCCTCCCCGCGGCCCTCGCCTACGAAGCCTGGCGGCACGGGTGGACCAAGGTCTACCTCGACGTGAACCAGTACGGCTGGCCCTGGCTGATCGTCAGCGGCCTCATCTACCTCCTGGTGCAGGACACGTACTACTACTGGCTCCATCGGGCGATGCACCTGACGGCGCTGTTCCGCTGGACCCATGCCGCCCATCACCGGTCGCGCCAGCCGAGCCCGTTTGCGTCCTTTTCCTTCAGCGCCGTCGAAGCCGCGGCGAGCGCCTGGGTGCTGCCCGCGCTGGTCTTCGTCGTGCCGATCCACCCGGCGGTGATCCTGGCGCTGCTGACGCTGATGACCGCCGCCGCCGTGCTCAATCACTGCGGCTGGGAGCTGATGCCCTCCTGGCTGGTCCGCGGACCCTTCGGCGGCTGGCTGATCACCGCGACCCACCACAGCCGGCACCACACCCACATGGCCTGCAACTTCGGCCTCTACTTCCGCCTCTGGGACCGGCTGATGGGCACGGACGAGATGCCGCCGGCGCGTCCGGCTTCGGCCGCGGCGGGTTAGGCGCTCGCTCTTGCGCCGCGACAGTCGCGGCCGCCAAATTCACCGATAATCACCGATGTTATCGGTCCCCGCCCGCGACGCGGACCTGGGCCGCACGCCTCGCCGGGCCGGAATGCGCTGCTTCGCGGCCACAATCCCAACTTCGATGATGTCAAAGACCGCGCCGCTTCCGGCGTTACCGATAGAAATGGTGCGCCCCGAACCGGAGTCAACCGCCGAGTCCAGACACAGGCCGCCCTTCGCGGGTCCGCGCGACCTCCGAGACGCTGGTTGTGGCGGACTTGGCCGGCGAAACCGGGCGCCGCGGCAGGGTCGGCCTTCTTGTCACTCCCTCAACCTTTGTGCGAAGGGTCAAGTCCGTCCGGAGGGGGGTGTTGGATGAAAATACGGCTGCTGGCCATGGGGCTGGTCGCGTTCGGCGCGTACGCAAGAATGGCCGGGGCGCAACCCAGCACGACGGATATCTCGCCCCCTGCCGCGATCGGGACCCAGACGCCGAGCGTTCAGCAGGCGCCCGATCAGTCCAAGCCTGCTTTGGTCGGGTCATCCGTCTATATTTACTCGTTTCTCGATGTTCGGGAGACGGAATTCAGTCCTGAAGTGTTGAGCGAGATCGACCAGCAGCTTGTCGCTGGCTTGAAGGCCTCCGGGACGACTTCCACAGTGCTGCGGTTCAAGGACTCGCTCACGGGGGCGTCGTACGCGCAACTGACGATGATGCCGGCACGCGGGCGATCGTCGGGGTCCGACTTGGTGCCGGTCGCGGAAACCATAAGATCCAATCAGGATGCGGAGCGAGCCTTCAACGCGAAGTATCGCCTCATCGAGTTCCCGTCCAATTTCGAGGTGATCGGCGCTTGGCGCTATTACACTATCCGATGGATATTGATCGACTGTTCCACGAATCGAAGCATATGGAGTTACGCCTACAGCGGAAGGAACATGATCTGGCTCAGTAATGGGGAGCGGGCGGACAGCCGCGGAAAGACCATCGTCGATGCGCTGTTGACCGCGCTGCGCAACGGCAAACTCCTGTGATCCACGGCGCGCCGGCGATCCGGCGCGGGAGCGCCAAGATCGCCTAGAGCGTGTTGAGTCGACTCGGAATCGCCTTTCTCCGTCACCCCGGACGGCCTGCAAGGCCGATCCGGGGCCGGACCATCCGGTCCTAGACGAACGCCAGCTCGGTGGCGGCGCTTCCGCCCCCGGATCGGCGCCCCGATCGAGTCGGGGCTTGTCCGGGGTGACGGGCTCATGCCGTCTGACTTCGACGCTCTCAAGCCTCTGGACTCCAACCGGCGGGGAAGGTTCGATAGCCGGCAGGCGGCCGCTGGCCGGGGCGCGAGTTTGTCCGTGATCGACTGGGAGAACCTTCAGGTCTTCGGCGAGAGCGACGTCGGCTGGTGCGCCGCGACGCCGCCGAACGAGACCTCCGAC
>DATJRL010000288.1:0-3296 GCA_035504785.1 Caulobacteraceae bacterium | reverse complement strand
GATGCGCGCCCGCTGCGAGCCGCTGACATACCCCACGCCCGGCTCCTCGAAGCCGAGGTGGAAGGGCGGGTCGTCGTCAGACATCGGCTCGAAGCGGCGCGTCAGCCGAAATAGCCGGTCCGCGTGCGATCGATCTCGGCGCCGCGCCGATCAAGTGTGACGAACCCCCGCGCATCGAACCCGACCGGGCCGAGCTCCTCCCATTCGTAGTCGCCCTCGTTGTTCTCCGCGAGCATCGCGGCTTCCTCGGCGTCGTCCGCTTCGACCTCCGCAACAGAATCCAGATACGCGTCGACCCGACGCAGAACTTTGAACTTCGGCATGCGACTCCTCCCGACAGGACCTGAAGGGAGGATTATCAGATCCTTTTCAACGCCTTAGCAAGTCCATTTGGCATCCGCCTACGCCCCGAACCCCGCTCATCCCGGCGGACGCCGGGACCCAGGCAGGAAGTGGCCGTAGGCGGGCGTCGTCAGTAAAGTGCACTGTCACCGTAATTCATCCCTCAGCCTACTATGTCGCGCTAGCGTCGTGGGCATTGAGATCGGGTGCTCTCCCGCCGCAGGGACTGAAGCTCCTCCGCCTCCAGCCTCTTGGACTCGTCCGCTCGCCGCGGCTTCTTCAAGCTCCAGGTCCGGGGGGCCGGTGGTTGGCCCGCCCGTGCCCAGACCGGCCAAAGGTGTTACCGACCCTGCTGACAGCAGGCGCTGCTTCCTGGTTTGTCCGTTAGGCAGAGTCGGTTTTGGCCAACCTGGTGGCGACGGCCGATTGAGGTGGGTCTCGGCGAAGAGGAGTCCATCTGCGTAAGCAGCGGCCGGCAGTCCAACGGCCCTAAACTCGAACTCCCATCCGCACGATGAGAGCGTCCCAGCGTCCCCTGCCGCGATAGTCGGGGCGCGAATGAAGGTGGGGGTGATAACCCATGGGAAGAACGCGGCCGGCACTTGGGCCGGACCGGCGCCAAAGAGGGCAGGTGGCCGACTGGGGTCCGCGAAGTAGCGGATGACTACTACGCGTCTTCGGATTGGAGCCGGTATTTGGACGACCATGACGTCCGATCCGACACTGGTACAGCCCTTGGCCACGTCGCGAATGGTGGCAACGAGAACTTCCGCCCCGATCTCAGCGTCGAACGACAGTCGCTCACGCTGGGGATGAGCATCGCAAGCCTGTTCTATTTTCACGGGGTCGAAGTGCTGACCGACAAATGCGCCTCGCGTGCCATAGCGCGGTGCGAAGCGCAGGTCGCCCTTCCTTAATGCCTTCCCGCCGACGGCCTCGATGGTGAGACAGACAGGAGCGATCCTGCCTCTTCGGAAGAAGCGCCACCCAGCGATGGTGAGCTCGAATGGCCCGCGAGCCAAACACGGTTGCCGTTCGATAGCTTTCTGCAGCAACCAGAGCGCGCTGTTGATCGAGCGCATTGGCGACCGCTGAAACCCGAAAGCCGGAACCGACCCATCCGGCCACCTCCGGAACGGGCTACCCAGAAGGACCTCGGCAAGCCACTCATCTGCCGGCTTGCGTCCAACGAACGCGATTCCAGCGTAGCTAATCGCGATGGGCCCATCGCCTGCCAGGTAGACGATCGTCTTATTGGCGTAGCGATCGAATGCGCCACTCACCGTCTTGCCGCGCACGGTCGACACCAACCGGTCGCTTGCGTTCAGCACGTAGGGACGGCGCGCAATCGAAAGTCCGAGCGTCATCTTTTGGTCCGAGCTGCAGCTTCCGTTACCGCCTTCACCCCTTCCGCCGCCTCTCGGCCGCCTCCGCCCGAGCCTCCGCCCGCACCGCCTTCGCCGCCTCCTTGTTCACCGCCTCGCCCTCCAGGGTGAAGACCTCGTTGGCGAATTCCAGGATTCTTCATCAGGCGCTTGATCTCGTCCCTTAAGCGAGCGCGAAATCACGGCGTCACCCCACCCACACCGGCCGCCCCAATCTCCGCAGCCCGCCCGACCCACCCCAGCTCGCGGTCGTACAGTCTCACCACCGGGTCCTCGGCGAGCGCCTCCGGCCAGAGGGTGAAGTTCTCGTGCTGCTTGAGGAACGGGGTGGCGCCGCAGCCGGGGGTCTGGCAGTCGATCTTGCCCTTCGGACACTCGGCGTAGCCGCAGAGGCGGCCGAGGTAGCGGTCGGCGCCGGGTTCGAACAGGAAGACGTCCACCTGGTGGTGGGCGACGCCGACGCCGGTCTCGGCGTGGAGCTGGGTCACCGCCTTGTTGCGGGCGCGGCCGAGGGCGTGCAGGCGGTCCAGGCGGTCCAGCCACACCGCCAGGTCCACGTCCTCGCACTCGTGCAGCACCTCGACCCGGGCCCGGCGGAACGGCTGGAAGCGGGGGACTTCGCGCCAGAGCGGCCGGGCCGCCGAGCCGAAGAGCGCGATGGCGCGCACCTCCGCGAACGCCGCCAGCGCCCGCGCCACCGCGTCCGCCGCCTGGCGGAACTCGGCCTGACGCCGCAGCTGGTAGCGGTCGGCTTCCTCGATCTCGCGGCGGGTCGGGCGGCTGGGCATGGGGCTCGCTCTACTCCGCCGCCACCGCCGTGAGTCTCAGCCCCAGAGCCTTGGCGACCTTCAGCACCGTGGCGAACTCCGGATTGCCGCCTTCGCCCAGCGCCCGATAGAGGCTCTCGCGCGACAGGCCGGCGTCCTTGGCGATCTGGGTCATGCCTCTGGCGCGGGCCACGACGCCGAAAGCGTGGGTGATGAACGCGGAGTCGCCGGTCTCGAAGGCTTCTTCCATGAAGCCGGCGATGGCCTCGTCGCTGTCGAGATAGCGGGTCGGATCGAAGGGGTAGGTCTTAAGGCTCATCGCTCAACTCCTTCGCCAAGGTTTTCGCCTTGGCGATATCGCGTTCCTGGCTGGACTTGTCGCCGCCACACAGAAGCAGCACGAGACGTTGCCCACGCCGAGTGAAGTAGACCCGGTAGCCGCGACCGTAGTCGACCCGAAGCTCGCTGACGCCGTCGCCGACGGACTTGGCGTCCCCCAGATTGCCCTGCGACACTCGAACCAGCCGCGCCGTGATCCGGCCTCGGGCGCGCAGGTCCCTGAGCCGTTCGAACCACGCCCGGTACGTCGGCGTTTCGCGAACTTCGAACACGGAAATCGTAGCTTATAAGCTACGGAAGGGCAAGATCAACGCCGCCGCCCCTTCCGCCACCGCTCCTGAGCCTCCGCGCGCGCCTCGGCCCGCACCGCCTTCGCGGCCCCGCGGTTGACCGCTTCGCCCTCCGGGGTGAACACCTCGTTGGCGAATTCCAGGTCCAGCAGCTTCAGGCGCTTGATCTCGTC
>DATJRL010000287.1:0-9915 GCA_035504785.1 Caulobacteraceae bacterium | reverse complement strand
CAACGATCGAGCGCCTCGTCGAACAGGGCCTGACCCAGGCTCGCGCCGGCTGCGACATCCTCGCGCCGTCGGACATGATGGACGGCCGCGTCGGCGCGCTGCGGACCGCGCTGGAGGCGGAAGGGCTGCAGGACACCATGATCATGTCCTACGCGGCCAAGTACGCTTCGGCCTTCTACGGCCCCTATCGCGAGGCGATCGGCTCCGGGAAGCTGGGCTCGGGCGAGATCGACAACCCGGCTGACAAGAAGACCTATCAGATGGATTCCGCCAATTCCGAGGAGGCGCTGCGCGAGGTCGCGCTCGACATCGCCGAGGGCGCGGACATGGTGATGGTCAAACCCGGCCTGCCCTACCTCGACATCGTGCGCCGCGTGGTCGAGGCCTTCGCCCTGCCCACCTTCGCCTTCCAGGTGTCCGGCGAGTACGCGATGATCATGGCCGCGGCGCAGAACGGCTGGCTCGACGAGGAGCGCGCGATCCTGGAGTCCCTCACCGCCTTCAAACGCGCCGGCTGCGCGGGTGTGATCACCTACTTCGCGCCCGTGGCGGCGCGGATGCTGGGAGCCTGAGAAGTCTCTTCCTCCGTTGGGGCCCCGTTGGGGGAAGTGGCTGGACGCGCCAGCGTGCAGACGAAGGGGGCCCGTGCCGCCGCGAGCCCCCTCCACCGCTCCGTTGTCCACCTCCCACCACGGGTGAGGAGAGGTTACAGCCGCCGCAGATAACTCTCTGGGTCGTTCAGGAACGCCCGCGTTAGCCGCACGTGGTCGAGGTCGCCCCACTCGGTCCGGGTGAGTTGGTCGCCTTCGAAGAGCAGGATCTCGGCGTCCGGGAAAGCCATCAGGATCGGGGAGTGGGTGCAGATGATCAGCTGGCTGCCGTCCGCGACGACTTGCTTCAGCAGCGAGATCAGGCTGAGCACGCGGAGCGGCGAGAGCGGCGCCTCGGGTTCGTCGAGGAAGTAGAGCCCCTCGGTCACCAGGCGCTTTTCGAGGAGGTTCAGGAAGGTCTCGCCGTGCGACTTGGCGTCCGGGTCTTCGCCGTAACGGTCGGCGAGGGCGCCGCGCTGCCCGCGGGCGACGCCGGTGGCGAGCTGGCGGCCATAGTCGCCCTTCACCGTCGCTTCGAAGTGCTGCTCCAGCTCGCGCATCTCGGCCATGGTGCGGCCGACCCGGCGCACGAAACCGAACAGGTCTTCGGACCGGACGAAGAGCTTGGCGCGCGGCTTGTGGCGGCGCGAGAACCTGTAGTTGGCGGCGAACTGGCGCGCGACCGCGAGACTGTCGTCGCGCTCGATGTCGGCGCCGCCCGCCACCACCGCCTGCATGCCCGCCGCGAGACCCTCCAGCAGCGTCGATTTGCCCGACCCATTCTCCCCTACCAGGAACGTCACCGGGGCGTGGAACTCCAGCCGATCCAGCCAGCGGAACACCGGCATCGACCAAGGGAAGACCTCCGGTTCGGGCGGCGTCTTCCGCTCGATGGCGTTGAGGAACAGGCCGCTCACGTCCACGCCGCTCGCGTGGCCAGGAAGACAACCGCGGGAAGGCCCGTTTCGTAGAGAAAATCGCGGGCGGATGCGCGGCCCAACCCGAGCCGGCGCATCACCGCCAGCGAACGATCGTTGGCCGGCGAAGTGAAGGAAACCACCTCAGCGACATCGGTGCGCGCGAAGACGTCGGCCAGCGCCGCGCGGGCCGCCTCGGTCGCGTAACCGCCGCCCCACGCATGGCGAGCCAGGCGCCATCCGACCTCCAGGGCGGGCGCGATCGGCAATGCGGGATAGGCCTCGCTCGCGCCCACGAAGCCGAGGAACGTGCGGTCGGCGCGCCGCTCCACCGCCCATTTTCCGAACCCCGCCGCCGCGACCTGCCCACGGCGGCGTTCGAAGTACCGATCGGCCTCCGCCTCGGTGAACGGCGCCGGCCAGTCGTGCATCACCTCCGGGTCGGCCATCATGGCGCGAAACGCGTCCCGATCGTCTTCACGGTACTGGCGAAGGATCAGCCGTTCGGTCTCGATCATGAGCGTTCAGGTCGATCTAGCCGCGCCGCGAGGCTGGAAGTATCCCAGCGCCGGCCGCCCAGAGCCTGCACCTCGGCGTAGAACTGGTCGACCAGCGCGGTCACCTCCAGTCGCGCGCCGTTGGAGCGCGCCTCGTCCAGCACCAGGCCGAGGTCCTTGCGCATCCAATCGACCGCGAAGCCGAAGTCGAACTTGCCCTCGTCCATGGTCTTCCAGCGGTTGTCCATCTGCCAGGACTGGGCGGCGCCCTTGGAGATCGCCTCGTAGACCATCGCGGTGTCGAGCTCCGCCTTCTTGGCGAAGTGCAGCGCCTCGGCGAGGCCCTGGACGACGCCGGCGATGCAGATCTGGTTGACCATCTTGGTCAGTTGGCCGGCGCCGGGCGGACCGATGTGCTGGATCGCCTTGGCGTAGGCGCCGATGACCGGCCGCGCCACCGCCACCGCGGTGGCGTCGCCGCCCACCATGATCGCCAGCTGCCCGTTTTCAGCGCCTGCCTGGCCGCCGGAGACCGGGGCGTCGAGGAAGGCGACGCCGCGCTCGGCGGCGGCCGCCGCCATCTCGCGCGCCAGCTTCGCCGAAGCCGTGGTGTGATCGACCACGACCGACCCCGCGTCCATCGCGGGCAGCGCCTCGGCCATCACCTGGCGCACGTCGGCGTCGTTGCCGACGCACATGGCCGCCAGTTCGCGCCCCGCCACCGCCTCGGCGATGCTGGCGGCCGCCACGCCGCCGTACTTCGCCGCCCAGCGCCGCGCCTTCTCCGGCGTGCGGTTGAACACCGCGACCTCGTGTCCCGCCTGGGCGAGGTGTCCGGCCATGGGGAACCCCATCACGCCAAGTCCGATAAACGCGACCTTCATGCTCTCTCCCGCAACCGCAAATTAACGTCCAAGGCCCCACCCTGCAGCGAAGCGCTAACCATAGTTCCCACGAACGTTCCCAGTAACGCAGTTTAGGACGCCTCATGGCCGTCGGCGAACAGCCCATCATCATCAAGAAGATCAAGAAGGGCGGTCACGACGGCCACCACGGCGGCGCCTGGAAGGTCGCCTACGCCGACTTCGTGACCGCGATGATGGCGTTCTTCCTGCTGATGTGGCTGATCAACACCACGACGCCCGAGCAGAAGCGCGGCATCGCCGATTACTTCGCGCCCGCCTCCGTGTCGCCCACCACCAGCGGCTCCGGCGGAATCCTCGGCGGCACGTCGTTGTCCAACGCCGGGGCCAAGGCGTCCGGCTCCAAGGACATCGTCCAGCAGTTGGCGCCCGACGCGCCCCCCGACGCCACCGAGGTCGGCCAGAGCCAATCGACGGCCAGCCATCAGTCCACGCAAGCGGCCCAGGAGAAGGAAGACGACGACGCTTTCGCCAGCGCCGCCCAGTCGTTGCGCCAGGCGATGCAGGACATGCCGGAGCTGGCGGAGCTGTCCAAGCAGATCATCGTCGACCAGACGCCCGAGGGCCTGCGCATCCAGCTGGTCGACCAGGAAGGGCGCTCGATGTTCAACGAGGGTTCCGCCGTGCCGAACGACCGCGCCAAGGTGCTGCTCAGGGCCATCGCCAAGGTCGTCAACCAGCTGCCGAACCGGATCAGCATCGCCGGCCACACCAGCGCCAGCGCCGGCGGCGTCAAGCCCACGGGCGACTGGGCTCTCTCGTCCGCCCGCGCCGACGCCGCCCGCGGCGTGCTGCAAGACGCCGGCGTCGATCCTGACCGCGTCTATCAGGTGGCGGGCAAGGCGGCGTCCGATCCGCTCTATCCCGACGACCCCATGCTGCCCGGCAACCGGCGTATCACCATCGTGCTGCTGCGGGAGGCGCCGGTGCTGCCGCCCGACCCCGGGCCCTGACCGCTCCGCATGCGCGAGCCCGCTTGCCTAACCCCAGGGATTGTCCCCTAATCCGCGTTGCGTTGCCGATTTGGAATTTGTCGCCTCTCCGTGACCCAGCACTTTCCGACGCGCCAGCTCCGGTTCTTTCTCACAGCGCCCTCGCCGTGTCCGTACCTGCCTGGGCGCGAGGAGCGGAAGGTGTTCGCGCATCTGCCGCTGCTGGATGGGGCGATGGTGAATGACTCCCTGACTCAGGGCGGCTTCCGCCGCTCGCAGAACATCGCCTATCGGCCCGCGTGCGAGCAGTGCTCGGCCTGCGTCTCGGCCCGGATTCCGGCGTCGGACTATGCGTTCTCGCGCTCGGAGCGGCGCGTGCTGGCCCGCAACGCCGGCTTGCGCCGTCACGTGGTGGAGGCCGAGGCCACGGTCGAACAGTTCGACCTGCTGCGCCGCTACCTCGCCACCCGTCACCCAGCCGGCGGCATGGCGGACATGGTGTGGCCCGACTACGTGGCGATGGTCGAGGACACGGCGGTCCGCACCCATCTCGTCGAATACCGAGGCGACGGCGCCGACAAGGGGCCTGGGGATCTCATCGCCTGCGCCCTGGTCGACCAGCTCGCCGATGGCCTCTCGCTTGTCTACAGCTTCTACGATCCCGACCGCAGCCGGAGCAGCCTGGGCTCGTTCGTGATCCTCGATCACGTACGCCGCGCCGCGCGCGGCGGCCTGCCCTACGTCTACCTGGGCTACTGGGTCGAGGGCAGCCACAAGATGGACTACAAAGCCAAGTTCGAGCCGCTGGAACTGCTGCGGCCGCAGGGCTGGATGCGCGTCGAGCGCGATCGGGGCTAAGCTCCGCCTCCGCTTCCACCGTTCGCCGCCGAACGCAGGCGGCGGCCTCAGCTCCAGGGTCCCTGACGCGGCGGCTCTCCGCCCGGGTGCGCGCCCCACGGTCCCTCGTCGACGGCGCCGGCGGCCGGGGCGGCCGGCGCGGGCGTCGGGGCCGCGGGTTCGACGTCGCGCCCGCCGCCGTATTGCATCAGCGCCGCCACGCGTTTTTCCACCGGGGGATGGGTGGCGAAAAGGCCCATGATGCCTTCGTCGTCGTCTTCCAGGAACATCGCCCGCATCGACTGCGGCGCGTCGAGGTGGGCGTGGCCGGAAACCTTGCGCAGCGCGCTGATCATGGCGTCGGGGTTCTTGGTCAGCTCCACCGAGCCGGCGTCCGCGACATATTCGCGAGTGCGGGAAATCGCCATGCGGATCACGATCGCCAGCAGGTACCCGATCGCACCCACCACCATCGCCACCAGGATGAACAGGCCGACATTGCCGCGCCGGCCGCGCAGACCGCCGAACCCGCCCCACATGATCGAGCGGTAGATGATCTGGCACATAAGCGTGATGATGCCGGCGAAGATCGAAGCCACCACCATCGTGCGGACGTCGCGGTTGATGACGTGGGTCAGTTCGTGCCCGAGCACCGCCTCGAGTTCGGTGTCGTCCAGCGACTGCAGGATGCCCCGGGTCACGGTGATGCTGAACCGCCCCTCGTGGAGGCCGCTGGCGAAAGCGTTCATCTCGTCGGTCTCGATGATGCGGAGCGTCGGCATCGTCATCCCGCGCGAGATGCAGAGATTTTCGAGCAGGTTGTAGGCCCGCGGCTCGTCCTCACGAGAGAGCGGGCGCGAGCCGGTGGCGAAGTCGATGATCGTCTGGTTGAAAAAGTAGGCGATCACGAACCAGGCCACCGACACCAAGATCGCCAGCGGGGCGGCGTTCCACATCAGGTGCAGCGCCTCGGCCGCGTCGCCGCCGTAGTAGTATCCGGGCGGCAGCATGCCGGCCCAGATCATGCCCAGCACCAGGCAGAACACCATGCCGAGCAGCAGAATCGGGAAGCCGATCAGCAACAGCACGGAACGGATGTTGTTGTTCCAGATGTAGGTCTGCAGACCGATGGCCTGCATCGACGCGGCTCCGCCTAGCTGAACTTTACCTGCGGCGCGCTCTGCATCGCCTGGCGATCGCCGCCGACATCGAAGAAATCGCGCGCCTGGAAGCCGAACGCTCCGGCGATGAGCACCGCCGGGAACCGTTGGATCGAGGCGTTGAACTCGGCGACCGCGTTGTTGAAGAACCGGCGCGCGGCCGCGATCTTGTTCTCCAGGTCCGCCAGCTCCCCCTGCAACTGCAGGAAGTTCTGATTGGCCTTCAGGTCGGGATAGGCCTCCGCCACCGCCATCAGCCGCCCGAGCGCGCCGGTGAGCGCGTTCTCGGCCTGCGCGCGCTGCTCGATGTTGCCGGCGCTCGCCGCCGCGGCCCTTGCCTGGGTGACCTCGTCAAGAGTTCCGCGCTCATGGGCGGCGTAGCCCTTCACGGTCTCGACCAGGTTCGGAACCAGGTCCTGCCGCTGCTTCAGCTGCACGTCGATGTCGGCGAAGGCCTCGTTGACGTTCTGCCGAAGCGCGACCAGCCGGTTGTACGCGGCGGCCGCCAGCAGGGCGATAACGACGACAACGATCAGTAGGACTATGAGGGCGCCCATGGAATCCCCGCTCGATTGCGGACGATAAGGTAGTCGCTCCAGCGCGTTACCGCTAGCCAGGCTGTCCGCGAGTTAATGGTGGGCGGCGAGGGGCTCGAACCCCCGACCTCCTGGGTGTAAACCAGGCGCTCTGACCAACTGAGCTAGCCGCCCTCGAGGCGCGCCGTTCTAGCGGCGGCGCGAGATTTGTCGAATCGCGTCCTTCTTCCTTCTCCCCCCGCGGGAGAAGGATTCAATTGAGCGCGCTCTTCAACGCCTCGCCGATGCGGAAGCGGGCGGTGCGGGACGCGGCGCGCTTGACGGCGGCCCCGGTGCGGGGATTACGGGCCATGCCGGCGGCGCGGACGATGGGCGTGAAAGAGCCGAAGCCGACCAGGCGCACTTCCTCTCCTTTCTTCAGATTGGCGGTGACCGACGACACGAAGGCTTCCAAGGCCAGCTTCGATTGAGCCCGGCTGAGACCGGAGCGCTTGGCGATGTCGTCGATCAGTTCCGCCTTCGTCATGGTCGCCTCCCCACGACGAGAAGCGTCGATGCGTCCGCCCCGCGTCGCACTGCATAGGTCGGCGACTAAAGGCCAGTCGCACGGCGCCGTCAAACGAACGCGACGCGGGAAATCCCCGCGCCGCGCACTTTTTCGTGGTCCGCCTTCCGAGATTCCCCTGACAGGGGAAAACGGTCAGAGCCGCAGGCGCGGCAAGGCCGCCGGCGGGACCGACGCGGGGCGATCCGCGCTCGGCAGCGGGGCCCGGCGCCACAGCTCCGCCTCGTCGTCGTCATCGTCGTCCGCGACGTCGACCGCGTCCTTGTCCGCCTTCCACTCGATCGGAGTCAGCGGCTGGGTGAGCGCCCGCGCGAGCACGTCGTCGACCGTCGCGACCGGAATGATCTCCAGCCCCGACTTGACGGTCTCCGGCACCTCGGCGAGGTCCTTCTCGTTCTCCAGCGGGATCAACACCGTCTTCACCCCGGAACGCAGCGCCGCGAGCAGCTTCTCCTTGAGGCCGCCGATGGCCAGCACCCGCCCGCGGAGGGTGATCTCGCCGGTCATGGCGATGTCCTTGCGGATCGGAACGCCGGTCAGCACCGAGGTGATCGCCACCGCCATGGCCACGCCGGCCGAGGGACCGTCCTTGGGCGTCGCGCCCTCCGGCACGTGCACGTGCACATCGGTCTTCTCGAACTCGGGCGGCGCGATGCCGAAGCGGGCCGCGCGGGCGCGAACGAACGAGGCGGCGGCCTGGATCGACTCCTTCATCACGTCCTTAAGGTTGCCGGTGATCGACATCCGTCCCTTGCCGGGCATCTTCACCGCCTCGATGGTGAGAATGTCGCCGCCGAACTCTGTGTAGGCGAGCCCGGTGACGATGCCGACCTGATCCTCCTCGTCGGTCTCGCCATAACGAAACTTCCGTACGCCGGCGTACTTGGCGACCTTCTCGTCGTCGACGGTGATCGAGGCCACCTTGTCGACCGCCATGTCGCGCACCGCCTTGCGGGCGAAATTGCCGAGCTCGCGCTCCAGCGAGCGCACGCCGGCCTCGCGGGTGTAGTGGCGGATCAGATCGCGGATCGCGGTCTCCGGCACGATCCACTCGCCTTCCTTCAGGCCGTGGTCCTTGGCCAGCTTCGGCAACAGGTGCCGCTTGGCGATCTCGACCTTCTCGTCCTCGGTGTAGCCGGGCAGCCGGATGATCTCCATGCGGTCCAGCAGCGGCTGAGGCATGTTGAGGCTGTTGGCGGTGGTCACGAACATCACCTGCGACAGGTCGTAGTCGACCTCCAGGTAATGGTCGTTGAAGGTGTTGTTCTGTTCCGGATCGAGCACCTCGAGCAGCGCGCTCGAGGGATCGCCCCGCCAGTCCGAGCCCATCTTGTCGACCTCGTCCAGCAGGAAGAAGGTGTTGGTGGTCTTGGCCTTCTTCATCGACTGCACGATCTTGCCGGGCATCGAGCCGATGTAGGTGCGGCGGTGACCGCGGATCTCGGCCTCGTCGCGCACGCCGCCCAGCGACAGCCGCACGAACTCGCGCCCGGTGGCCTTGGCGATCGAGCGGCCGAGCGAGGTCTTGCCGACGCCGGGCGGGCCGACGAGGCAGAGGATCGGGCCTTTCAGCGAGCCGGTGCGAGCCTGCACGGCCAGATATTCGAGGATGCGCTCCTTGACCTTCTCCAGGCCGTAGTGGTCGGCTTCGAGGATTTCCTCGGCCTTCACGACGTCGATCGGCTTGGTCTTGGCCTTGCCCCACGGGATTGAGAGCAGCCAGTCGAGATAATTGCGCACCACGGTGGATTCCGCGGACATCGGGCTCATGTTGCGCAGCTTCTTCAGCTCGCCCTCGGCCTTGGTCCGGGCTTCCTTGGAAAGCTTGGTCTTCTTGATCCGCTTCTCGAGCTCGATCAGCTCGTCGCGGGCGTCGTCCTGTTCGCCCAGCTCGCGTTGGATCGCCTTCATCTGTTCGTTCAGATAGTACTCGCGCTGGGTCTTCTCCATCTGCCGCTTCACGCGGCTGCGGATCTTCTTCTCCACCTGCAGGACGCTGATCTCGCCTTCCATGAGGGCGAAGACCTTCTCCAGGCGCTTGACGACGTTGAAGATTTCCAGGAGCTGCTGTCGGTCGGCGATCTTCACGGCCAGGTGCGAGGCGATGTTGTCGGCCAGCGCGCCAGGCTCGGTGATCTGCGGGATCGACGCCTGCGCCTCCGGCGGCACCTTCTTGTTGAGCTTCACGTAGTTCTCGAACTGCTCGATCACCGCCCGCGACAGGGCCTCGGCCTCGTGCGCGTCGCCGCCCTCCTCCTCCACGATCGCGGCCTCGGCTTCGTAGAAGTCGCCGCGGTCGGTGAAGCGGAGGATCGCAGCGCGGCGCTTGCCTTCCACCAGCACCTTGACGGTGCCGTCGGGCAGCTTCAGCAGCTGCAGCACATTGGCCACCACGCCCACGTCGAAGATGTCGGCGGGAGTCGGGTCGTCCTGGTCGCGGTCGCGCTGGGTGGCGAGCAGAATCTGCTTGTCGGCGCTCATCACCGCTTCCAGCGCCCGCACCGATTTCTCGCGGCCGACAAAGAGCGGCGCCACGCCCTCCGGAAACACGACGATGTCCCGCAGCGGCAATACGGGGAGGGTTTTGATCTCGGACATCACTTGAAACTCCTGGCCGGCGCGGGATCTTTGTCGCGCCGGCGTAGTGGCGGTCCACGGTCACTCGACGATGCGCCGAGTCGGGCGGTCCGCTCGCCGCGGGATGCGGCTGGTTCGGACGGAATATGTGGATGGTTTGACGCGCCGTTCAAGCGAGCTCGCCTGGAAGCGGCAAGGGGTCGCGACCTCGCGGTCAAGCTCGAAGGAATGTATCGCCGTTCGCCGAACGCCGGCACGTAACGATGACGATCACGTCATACGAGGCAATTCCTACCCCGGCGCCTCGATGAGTCCACACGGCCGCGGCGGAATCCGCCGCCATCCATGGCGCATATGCCACACCCGCTCCGCGCCAGGCGG
>DATJRL010000286.1:0-19092 GCA_035504785.1 Caulobacteraceae bacterium | reverse complement strand
GGTGAGCCCCCCCTCGTCCAGATAAAGGGCGCGGTTGATCTCGACCTGCAGCGCGTGAACGCCCCGGCCGGGCCGTCCGTAGTGCTCGGTGGTGTAGCCGCCGGCGTAAGGGGCGTTGCGGCACACGCGATAGCCCATGTCGGTGAGCCTGCGCTCGATCAGGCCCGCGATCGGCGCGGCGCAGGCCGAGCCGAAGCGGTCGCCCAGCACTATGTCGCACGCCTCCCCCGTGCGCCCCCTGGCCGCGGCCGCCGGCATCGAGTGCCAGTCGATCAGCACGGCCAAGCCGTGACGCACCTTGGTCTCGCCAATCAGCGCCGCTAGCGCCGCGTGGTAGGGCTGGTGCACCGCCCGCACCCGCGCTTCCGCCTCGGCGAAGGTGAGTTTGCGGGCGTAGATCTCCTGCCCTTCGCAGACGATGCGGGCGATGGCGCCCAACCCCGCGGCGACGCGGGCGGTGCGGGCGCGGGCGAACGACGGCAGCTCGTCCTCGAACATCGCCGGGTCGAGTTCCCAGGGTTCGCGGTTCACGTCGAGGAAGGCCCTGGCGAACTCGGCGGCCAGCAGCGCGTGGCCATGCTCCGGGGCGCTTTCGATCAGCGCGTCGACGTGCGCGTCTTCCGAGCGGCGGATGGCGCGGCGGTCGAGCAGCGAGGCCGCCATCATCGCTGCGGGATAGACCCGTCCCGAGTGCGGCGAGGCGCAGATCACCGGCGTGGCGGCGGCCATGGGTCGGACAAGACGGCAAGGCGCCGTCTCGGCCTCGATCGCACGCGTCGCCGGCGCCGCATCGTCCATGCCGGCAGTATTCGCGAGGCCTGGCCCCCCGGTCAAACAGTTCATCGCCAATTTACGGCTGGATGTTTAGGGTGCGCATTCAACGCCTAACCCGCGCGAGGCTGTTCCCCCCGAGATGCCCCGGATTCTGCTCGCCGAAGACGACGATAGCCTGCGCGGCTTCCTGACCCGCGCCCTGGAACGGGCCGGTTACGAGGTGACCGCCTGCGCCGACGGCGAAGAGGCGATCGAGGTGCTCGACGAGCCGTGGGACCTGCTGCTGACCGACATCGTGATGCCCGGCAAGGACGGCATCGAGGTCGCCCGCCTAGCGGCCGCCCGACACCCCGGGTTGCGCATCATGTTCATCACCGGCTTCGCCGCGGTGGCGCTCACCGCCGGCGAACGCGCGCCGGCCGGCGCCAAGGTGCTTTCGAAGCCCATCCACCTGCGCGAAATCGTCGCCGAGGTGGAGCGGATGATGGCCGCGGCCTGACCTCCTCTCGCCTCGCTGGACGCGAGGATCGCGCCAAGCTATTAGCGCCGTTCCCCGCGGCGGACGCGTAGCTCAGCGGGAGAGCACTACGTTGACATCGTAGGGGTCGCTGGTTCGATCCCAGCCGCGTCCACCATTCTCCCGTCAGACTGGCTGCCCCTGATCGGCGGCTTCGAGCGTGCGGAGCTCGCCGAGCCAGGGCTCGTAGCGACGCCAGCGGCCGACGGACGTTTTGTAAATCGGTCGATTGGCCTGCCACCGGCTCGCGGTCGCGATCGGGCGTCGATTGAGGTGGGGCGAGAGGCATGCGTCGTCCCACGCAAGGCCGCACGCGGCGACCAGCCGGTGTGTCTCCGTCGCCGGGTCGGCGACCAGAGCTTCGTAGTCGACCTCGATGAACCGTTCGGCCGGGAGCACGGCGCGCCAATGCGCCATGAGGCGCTCGTACTGACGATAGTAGGCGGCCAGGTGGTTGAGGTCCGACGCAAACGCGAAGGCGGAGGCGAAGTGGGTCGTGTAAAGCGAGAGGCAGGTGTCGGCCGGGCTGCGGCGGCAGTGCACGATCGTCGCCCGAGGAAACAGCTGACGGATCAGCCCCAGAAAGGCGAAGTTGAACGGCATCTTGTCGGTGACCCGCGTGGCGTCCGGCGAAATCGACCGCAGCAGCGCGAGATAGTCGCGGGCGATGCGGCGCGCGGCGTCCGGGCGCGCGCTCGGGCCGAAGGCGCGCACGCCGCAGTCGCCCTGCCCGCCCCAGAACCGCAGCTCCCCGCCGGCCGCGACCCCGGGATGGCTGGAAAGGATCTGCTCCACCAGCGTGGTGCCGGAGCGAGGCATGCCGACGATGAGGATCGGGGTCTCGTCTTCGACTCCGAGCGGCGGCTCTCGGTCCAGGAAGCCCGGCGGAGTTTCGGCGATCCGCTGCGTGGTCTCGACCGCGAGCCGGTCCGGATCGAAGCGGGACTGGGCGCCACGAATGATCCGGTTGGCGGCGTCGAAGTGGGCCCAGGCGGCGGCGTAGTCTCCGAGATCGTCGAGCGCCTTGCCGAGCGCGAAGTGCATCGCCATGCCCTCGACCGGCCTGAGGCCCGGTTGTCGCAGCCCCGCTTCCATCGCCACGAGCTTGGGTCGGTCCGCCTCCGCGAAGGTTCGCATGTCCGCGAGCAGGCCCCACGCCTCCACCCGCCGGGGATCGAGGGCGACCCCGGCCTCGAGACGCGCCTCGGCTTCCACGGATCGGCCGGTCTCGGCCAAAAGCCGCCCGAGCGCGATCTGGGCCTCGGCGTTCGCCGGATCCTGGGCGAGGACCTCCGCCAGACGCGTCTCGGCGGCGGCGGTCAGACCCGCGGCCAGGTCGGCGTACACGTCGAGCATCGCGGCCCGCGGCGAACCGGCGCCTCGCGCGGCGGCCGCCGCGGCCCGGAACCGCGTCTCGGCTTCCGCAAGTTCGCCGTCCCGCTGGGCCAAGGCGCCTAGGCGCTCGCCCGCCCACCACTGCGCCGGATCGAGGCGGAGACCCTCGGCGTAGGCGGGCTTGGCTTCCCCGTATCGGCCGAGACCGTCGAGCAACGCGGCCAACGGCAACCAGCAGTCCGCGACGCCAGGGTCGAGCGCCAACGCGCGGCGGAACGCGGCGACCGCTTGCTCCAATCGCCCCGCGGCGCCGTACGCGCGAGCCAGGTCCCTGCAGGTCGACGCCACTCGCGGGTCGAGCCGGGCGGCCCGCTCGAACCGCTCGATCGCCTGCGCCAGCTTGCCCCTCGCCGCCATCTGTCGCCCAAGGCGCGCCTGCTGCTCGGCGTCGCGCGCCTGGCCCGGCAGCGGCGCTTGCGATGCGCCGCGGTCGCCGGGCGCGCGGCGTCTCCCGATCACGAGGTGGACCTGGCGGCGCGCGGGCGCCGGCTGTCGACGTGGGTGCAGTGGAGAAACCGCATCGGGCCTTGGTTCGTCTCCCCGCCGGAGATGACCTCGCACGTCTCGAAGAGCGAACGACCGTGCAAGTCAAGCCGCCGTGGCGAGTGGCTACGCCGAGATCGATTCCGGCTCGCGCAAGACCGCCAGGCGCGCCCGCAGGGCCTCCACCGGCTCGGGTTTGGCGAACAGGTAGCCCTGCATCGCGTGCACGCCGGCCACCTTGAGGAACTTGCGCTGGGCCTCGGTCTCCACCCCCTCGGCGACCACTTTCATGCCGAGGGCCGCGCCGATTGATACCACCGCGTGGACCAAGGTCGCCGACTGCACGTTCTCGGCGCAACCGGTGACGAAGGCGCGGTCGATCTTCAGCTTGTCGAACGGGAACAGACGCAGGTGGCTGAGCGAGGAGTATCCGACGCCGAAGTCGTCGAGGGCGATCTTCAGGCCGAGCTCGTGCAGCCGCGCCATGTTGCGGCGCACCTCGTCCTCCTCCGCCAGCACCGCCGTCTCGGTGACCTCGATCTCCAGGCGCTTGGGGTCGAAGGCGCAGCGGGCGATCAGCAGCGCCAGCTCGTCGACGAAGCCGGGATCGGCGAACTCGACGGCCGAGGCGTTGAAGCTGATCGTGAAGTCGCCCAGATCGCGCGTCTCCTCCATCGCCCGGGCCAGCACCCAGCGGGTGACCCGTCCGATCAGGCCATAGCGCTCGGCGAGCGGGATGAAGAACGCCGGGCTGACGAAGCCGCGAGTCGCGTGGTTCCAGCGCACCAGGGTCTCGATGCCGGTGATGGTCTCGCCGTCGCGGTCGAACTGGGGCTGGTAGACGAGAGCGAGTTCGTCGCGGTCGATGGCGGCGGAAAGGTCTTCCAGCAGCGACTGCTCGTCCGGCGCCGCGCCGGCGACGAGGGCGTCGGGGGGGCGCAGATCCGGCGGGTAGCCCTCCAGCACGTCGAGAGTGGCCAGCAGCTGCCGGTGCAGCACCAGGGCCTGGTCGACGTTGACCACCGAGAGATCGCGCGCCTGGGCCTCGAGCCTCGACGACGTCTCCGCCACCAGCCGCGCGCCCATGTTGAGGCTCATCGACTTCAGGGCGTGCGCGGCTCGGGCCGCGCCCTCGGCGTCCTGGTTGGTGCTGGCCTCGATCAGCGCCTTCACCGCGGTGGGCGCGTTCTCCCGATAAAGCCTCCGGACGCGCGCCACGAAGTCGCCCTTGCCGGCGGCGGCCATCCGGGCGAGTTCGCCGGTGACTTGCGGGTCGAGCAGGTCGGAGGCGATCGCCGCTCCGGCCGTGGCGGTCGCCGGCTTCGGAGGCGTCGCCGCCGGCGCCGGACCGGTCGACATCGCGGGCTGCGGTTGCGGCGACGTCGCCGGAGGGTCGGCCACGGTCAGGAACTGGGCCAGCGTCGCTTCCAGGCCCGCGAGCGTGAAGGGTTTGTCCAGCGTTCCATCCATGCCGGCGACGCGCCAGCGCTCGGCCGAACGGTCGGCGGCGGGGGCGAGAGCGACGATCGGGGTACGCGCGCCTCCCACCACCTGCGCCTCCTGGCGACGGATCTCGGCGGCCGCCTGGAAGCCGTCGAGCTCCGGCATCTCGTCGGCGAGCAGCGCCAGGTCGAAGTGAGTCTCCATCACCGCGTCGACCGCGGCGCGGCCGTCGGCGACCAGGGTGGGCACGACGCCGAGACGCGACAGCATCTCGAGCGCGACCTCGCGGTTCACCGCGCCCGAGTCGGCGACGAGCACCCGGGCGCCGGCGAACGAAAGCGGCGAGGCCATGCCGGAGCGTTCGGACGCGGTGCGCGTCTCCGCAACGGGTTTGCCGGCCGCCAACCGTTCGAGGGCGGCGGCGAGGTCGCGCCGGCGGAGAGGCTGAGCGAGCACCAGATCGGCGGCGCCGGTCCGCAGCAGCGCCTGGGGCGCCGCGTCGCCGTATTCGCGAAGGCAGATGGTCGGCGCCGGCCCGCGCTGTGCGCCCTTCAGCGCCGATGCGTCGGCGACGACTAGGCGCGCCTCGGCCGCCGCCTCGCTGACGTCCAGTCCCGACCCGCGCAGGTAGCGCTGCAGCACGGCGCGCGTCGCCGGCCCGGAAAGGTCCAGCGTCACCGAACCGGCCAGTTTCGGCCAGGGCTCGCCGGGCCGCAGGGTCTTCATCGGCAGCTCGAGCGTGAACACCGAACCGCGGCCAACCTCGCTGGCGGCGGTGAGCGAGCCCCCCATCGCCCCGGCCAACCGCCGCGTGAACGCGAGGCCGAGGCCGGCGCCCCCGCCTTGGCGAACCGTCGACGAACCCGCCTCGGGGACCAACAGGCTGGCGATCTGGTCCCTGGGGACGCCGGCGCCGGAGTCGCGGACGGCGAATCGCAGGGCCCCGCCCGCGGGTCCCACCTGCACCATCACCGCCCCCGCATCGGTCAGGGCAATGGCGTTGCCCACCAGGTGGCAGATCATCTGGCGCAGCCGCGCCGCGTCCGTCGCGACGAGGGAGGGGGTCGCCGGATCGACGTAGGCGGCCAAGTCGAGGCCCTTGCTCCGCGCCGGCTCCCAAAACAGCGCCAGCACGTCCTCGACGAGTTCGACCGGATCGGCCGGCGCGGCGCTCAGCTTCAACGGGCCAGTCCCGAGCTTCGCGGCGCCCAGGATGTCATCGAGCGCGGCGGCCAAGCTCGCGCCAGACTTCGCGATCGCGTCGACGAGGCCGTGGTGCCCGGGCGATAGCTCGCCAGCCGCGAGCCGTTCGGCCATGGCCATCACGCCCGTCAGCGGCGTCCGGATCTCCCGGCCTACCGTGGCCAGCACGTCGTTCGCGGCCCGCTCGGCGTGCTCGGCGGCCACCTTGGTCGCCGCCAGGTCGCGGCTGCGTTCGGCAAGCGCCTGCTCCAACCCCTCGAGGCGGGCTGCCCGCGAGGCGTCGCGCGACCTGATCTCGGCCAGCATCTCGTTGAACTCGATCGCAAGGTCGCCGATGTCGTCGTCGGATCGAACGTCCACGGCGAGGCCGTCGTCGCGGTTCTCCCGCACCCGGCGCATTGCGGCCGCCAGCGCCGCGACCTGGCCGGCGATTTTCCGTTGGATGAGCCATGCCGCGGCGAGGCTGACCAAGGCCGCCGTAAGGCCGGCGCCGAGGCCGAACAAGCTGGAGAGCAAGTGCGGGCCGTCGCCAGGATGGGCGCCGCCACGCCATGCGGCCAGGCCCGTGACCAGCGCGACAGGCCCGCCGACGGCCGCGAAAACCAGGAGGGTCAGCTTGCCCTGGATCGGGCGTCGCCGCGGAATCCCGTTGTTCGTCACCGATCCCGGCAAGGTCCCCAACCCAACGCAGCGCCCCGTCGGCAAGGGGTTACGCGGGATTAATGACTCCGGGTTTAATGACGACGGTCACCCCCCGCACAGAAGCGTCTCTCGACATGGCGGCGCCGCCGGATACCGCTGGTTCGTTGCAGGATCCAAGTCAGGGCGCGGTGCGAATCCTGTTCGTCGATGACGACCCGATCCTCCGAGAGTTCGCCTGTGTTAACCTTGCCTCAGGGGAAACCACGATCGAGACGGCAGCGGATGGCGAGGCCGCGTTGGCGGCGATCCGAGCGAACCTGCCCGACATGGTGCTGTTGGATCTGGACATGCCCGTCCGCGACGGGATCGGCGTGCTGAGCGCGCTACGCGCCGATCCGCGCACGCGCCAACTGCCGGTCATCGTGGTCACCGGACGAGAAGACATCGAGGCCGTGGGGCGCGCGTTCGACGCCGGGGCCACCTCGTTCGTGGTCAAGCCGCTCAACTGGCGCCTGCTGACCCACCAGGTTCGATACGTGCATCGCACGGCGCTTAGCGAGCAGCGCCTGGCCGAGCAGCGTGGGGCCACGGCCGAGCGGTTGTTCGCCCTGGCCCGCGAAGGCGCGCAATTCATCGCCGAGGCGTTGGCCGCCGAGCCGTCGCTGCGGGCGGCGGCCGTGACGTTCGCCAAGGCCGCCGACGCGGCGCTAGGACCGCTCGAGGCGCCGCGCGCGGCTTGAGCGTCTCCCTGGCGCCCTCGGGCATTCCCGCGGGCCGGATTCCCTTAGCCGCGCTTCCAGAAGACCCCCGTTCGGGCGACGCAACGGGCCGGAAGGTCCTTTTGGCCGGCTTCGACATAGCCCAGGCGCTGCATGAGCTCGGCGGTGAGGCGCTGCGCGGTCGGCACGGCCGCTTCGTTGCGGCGATAGGCCTCGCCGATTTCCTCGTGCATCAGGACGTCGACGCCGGCCATGGCGGGCAGTCCGTCGAGCGTCGCTTCGACCGCGGCGGCGCGGGCGCGCGGCTCGGCGATCAGTTGGCGCATGCGCGCCAGCAACGGATCGTCCTCGCCGAGGGGCTCCGGCTCGGCGTAGGGCAGGCCGAGGAGCTCGATGGCGCGCGCGAGGTGATTGCCCTCGGCGGAGTGGAGGGACTTCGCGCGCTTCCACACCGCGTAACGTTCGGTTTGCGAGCGGGCCCGGAGCCACGCGCGGGTCACCCCGCCGATGAAGACTTCGTCCTCGTTCATGCGCGGGAACTAAGGCGCCGGACGGCCCAAGTTCAAGAGGCGGCCGAACTCGCGGTTAGCGGAGTCTAGGAGGCGGGCGTTTGCTGGAGCCGAGGCGCGATGAAGCCGCCGAGCCTGGCCTCGATCGCCTCGGCGACCGCGATCGTGCGGGAATCGGCGCCGCGCGGCCCGATCAGCTGGGCGCCGACCGGCAGGCCGCCGGGCGTCTGGCCGACGGGAATCGCCGTGGCCGGCAGGCCGCAGGCGGTGGCGAGGGCGATCCAGCTGAGCGCGGAGAGGTAGGGCGCGGCGGTTCCGTCCGAGAGCGTAAGGGTGCGCCGCTGGAACGGGCGATGGTCGTGCGGGAAGGCGGCGACCGGCCCGATCGGCGCCAGGATCACGTCGAAGCGTGCGAAGAGCCGCCGGACCTGCGCCCCGGCCCGCGCCCGCGCCTCGTCGGCGGCGAGCCACTCGAGGTGCGTGGCCGTATAGTCGAGCGCCAGACCGGCCCACGAGGTCGCGGCGGCGCCCCAGGATCGGGCGAGCTTGGCCAAGGGTCGGATGCGTTGCATCGACGCCAGCCGCCTGGCCGGCAGATCCTGGGCGAGCACGGCCGCGAGCAGGGTGTGGTAGGCGGTCAGCAGCGCCTCGGTGTCGACCGGCCGAGTGAGCGGCTCGACCTTCGCGCCTTCCTTGGCGAGCTCGACCCCGAGCGCCTCGACCACTGCCTTCACCTCGGGATCGAGCACGAAGCCGGGCTCGTCGGTCCAGAGCCCGACGCGCAGCTCCGGCAGCTCCAGCGGCGTCGGACGTTTGCCGGACACCGGCCCCGCGGCCATCAGCGACAGCAGCAGTCTCAGGTCCCGGGCGGAGCGCGCCATCGGTCCGACCACGTTGAGGTCGCGCTCCGCCAGCGCGCCCGGCGCCGGCGGCACATGTCCGATCTGGGAGACGACGCCCCAGGTCGGCTTGTGGGAGTAGACGCCGCAGAAGTTGGCGGGCGTACGCAGCGAGCCGCCGATGTCCGACCCGATCTCCAGCGCGGTGACGCCGCTCGCCAGCGCCGCCGCCGCGCCGCCGGAGGAACCGCCCGGCGTCCGCGTCAGGTCCCAGGGATTGTTGGTGGTTCCGTAGAGGGCGTTGAAGGTCTGGAAGTCGCCGGCCATCACCGGCACGTTGGTCTTGCCCCAGATCACCGCGCCCGCCTGGCGGATGTGGGCGACCGCCACCGCATCCGGCCGCCTTCCGCGCCGGAACGCCTCCAGGCCCGAGGAGGCCGGCAAACCCTCGACGTCGAAGGTGTCCTTAACGGTCATCGGCAGCCCGGCGAGCGATCCGAGCTGATCGCCCCTCGCGCGGTGATCGTCGATGGCCAGCGCGCGGGCTCTCGCCCGGTCCAGATCCATGGCGACGACGGCGTTCAAGGCGGGGTTGACGGCCTCGCAACGCGCCACGCTGGCCTCCAGCAGCTCCACGGCGCCGATCCGCTTGGACTCCAGCGCCGCGATCTGCCCGGTGGCGTCGAGTGAGAGAAGGTCGCTCATGCGTCGCGAAAACCCAGCACGTCCTTCATGTCGTAGAGGCCGGGGGGCTTGTCCGCCACCCAGAGCGCCGCGGCGACGGCGCCCCTGGCGAACAGTTTTCGATCCCTGGCCGAGTGGCCGAGGGACAACACTTCCTCCTCCGAGGCGAACATCACCGAGTGGTCCCCGACGACGCCGCCGGCGCGCAGCGAGGAGAAGCCGATCGCGCCCTGTGGCCGCGGGCCGGTGATCCCGTCGCGAGCCCGCACCCGCACCTGGCCCAGCCCGACGCCGCGGCCCACGGCGGCGGCCTCGCCCAGCATCAGCGCGGTGCCGGAGGGAGCGTCGACCTTGCGGCGATGGTGGACCTCGGCGATCTCGATGTCCCAGTCGGCGGCCGGGAGACGGCGCGCCGCCTGTTCGACGAGGCCCGCGAGCACGTTCACGCCCAGCGAATAGTTGCCGGATTTGACGATCGGCGCGCGTCGCGCGGCGTCCGCGACGGCCGCCTCCTCGGCCTCGGTCCAGCCGGTGGCTCCGATCACCAGGGCGGGCCGCCCCGCCGCCGCGGCCAATTTCGCCACCGCGACCGACGCCGCCGGAGTCGAGAAGTCGATCGCCACGTCGCAGGCCGGCAGCGCGGCCGACGCCTCGGCAAGCGTGAGCCCGCCCAACGCCTGGCCGACGACGTCCGGGCGGTCGTAGATGGCGACGAGCTTCGCGTCAGCCCGCCCGGCCAACACCTCGGCCAGGGCCTGGCCCATCCGCCCAAGCGCGCCCCCCAGACCGATCCGCAACACCGTCATTCGCTTGCCCAGCCGCCCCCGACGTTCCGCCTCGATTCCTCCTTATCAGAGCCAAACCGCCGCGGGCGCCGAATTCCCGCAGCCGCCGGCGCGCCTCGCCGGCGCGATGGCCGGTGGCGCGGGTACGGCGAAGCTTTGCGGCGGATGGTCCCGCTTGGCTTCCCCTTTGGCGCGCGCCGCTCTAGGTTAGGGAAAAACCGGGAGGCCGGGCGCCTTCCAGGGACGCCCCGCAAACAAGCAGGAAGTTGAAGAACGCCGCATGAGCGACGCCGAGAAACGCACCTTCACCGACGACGAGGCGCTCGCATTCCACCGCGAGCCGACGCCCGGCAAGATCGCCGTCACGCCGACCAAACCGATGGCGACCCAGCGCGACCTGTCGCTCGCCTATTCCCCCGGCGTCGCCGTGCCGGTGCTGGCGATCGCCAAGGACCCGGACGCCGCCTACGATTACACCTCGAAGGGCAACCTGGTGGCGGTGATCTCCAACGGCACCGCCATCCTCGGCCTCGGGGACCTGGGCTCGCTGGCGTCGAAGCCGGTGATGGAGGGCAAATGCGTGCTCTTCAAGCGCTTCGCCGACGTCGACTCGATCGACATCGAGGTCACCGCGCGCGACGCCGACGAGATCATCACCGTGGTGCGCAACATCGGCGGCACCTTCGGGGGCATCAACCTCGAGGACATCAAGAGTCCCGAGTGCTTCCGGATCGAGACCGAGCTGCAGGAGCTGCTCGACATCCCGGTGTTCCACGACGACCAGCACGGCACGGCCATCATCTCGGCCGCCGGCCTGATCAACGCTTGCGAGGTCACCGGGCGCAAGCTCTCCGAGATCAAGCTGGTGCTCAACGGCGCCGGCGCGGCCGGGATCGCGACGCTCGACCTGATCAAGGCGATGGGTGTGAAGCCGGAAAACTGCATCGCCGTCGACACCAAGGGCGTCATCTACCGCGGCCGCACCGAGGCGATGAACCAGTGGAAGTCGGCGCACGCGGTCGATACGCCCGCACGAACCCTCGCCGACGCCCTCAAGGGCGCCGACGCGTTTTTCGGGCTCTCCGTGAAGGGCGCGCTGACGCCGGAGGACGTGAAGCTGATGGCCGAGCGGCCGATCATCTTCGCCATGGCCAATCCCGACCCGGAGATCACGCCGGAAGAGGCCAGGGCGGTGCGCCCCGACGCGATCATCGCCACCGGCCGGTCGGACTATCCGAACCAGGTCAACAATGTGCTGGGCTTCCCCTACATCTTCCGCGGCGCGCTCGACGTGCGGGCGCGGCAGGTGAACATGGAGATGAAGATCGCCTGCGCCAACGCGCTGGCCCAGCTGGCGCGCGAGGACGTGCCCGACGAGGTGGCGACGGCCTATGGCGGCGGGCGGTTGAGGTTCGGACCCGACTACATCATTCCCTCGCCGTTCGATCCGCGCCTGATCTGGTACATCCCGCCTTTCGTCGCCCAGGCGGCCATGGACAGCGGCGTCGCCCGGCGTCCGATCCTGGACATGGACGCCTATCGCGAGGCGCTCGCGCGCCGGCTCGATCCCACGGCCGGCTTCCTGCAGAAGATCTCCGGCGCGGTGCAGGCCGGACGGCGCAAACGCGTGGTGTTCGCCGAGGGCGAGGAGCCGTCGGTGATCCGCGCCGCCTACGCGTTCCAGAGCCAGGGATTCGGGACCGCCGTGTTGATCGGCCGCGAGGACCTGGTGGCGGAGAACATGCGCGCCGCCGGTCTCGATCCCGACGAAGCCAAGCTCGAGGTGCTGAACGCCCGCCTCTCGCGGCACAATCCGGAGTTCGTGGACTTCCTCTACGATCGGCTGCAGCGAAAGGGCTACCTGCGTCGCGACGTGCTGCGGCTGATCAACCAGGACCGCAACTCCTTCGCGGCCTGCTACGTGGCCCGCGGTTACGCCGACGGCATGGTGACCGGCGTCACGCGCGCCTTCGACCAGGCGCTGGAGGAGGTGCTGCGGGTGATCGATCCCGCGCCGGGCGGGCGTGTGATCGGGATGTCAATCGTGCTCTCCAAGGGCCGCACCCTCTTCATCGCCGACACCAACGTTACCGAAATGCCCGAGGCGAACGAGCTCGTGGACATCTCTGTGGAAGCGGCGACCGCCGTGCGTCACTTGGGGTACACGCCACGGCTAGCCTTCATGTCCTACTCGGCGTTCGGCAATCCCATGGGCGAACGCTCGGAAAAGGTGCGCGACGCCGTGGCCATACTGGACGCGCGCGGCGACGTCGGCTTCGAGTACGAGGGCGAAATGCCGCCCGAGCTCGCATTGGACCCCGAGCGATGCGTCGACTACCCGTTCATGCGGCTGACCGGCCCGGCCAATGTGCTGATCATGCCGGCCATCCACTCGGCTTCGATCTCCACCAAGCTGGTGGCTTCGCTCGGCGAGGCGACGGTCGTGGGACCGCTGCTGCTGGGTCTCTCCAAGTCGGTGCAGATCTGCCCGCTCTCGGCCTCGGTCTCCAAGATTCTCAACATGGCGATGATGGCCGCCTACGACGGTCCGCCGGTTACGCCTTGATCTGCCGTCGATGTTTCACGTGAAACATCCCGGGTCTTCCCAAGGAGACATCAGCTGCGGCTGAGTCTCCGGCAGATGTCGTCGAGCTGCTCTAGCGTCGCGTAACGCAGGCGCACTTCGCCGTGGCCGCCCGCGTCGCGTATCTCTACGCCCAGCCCCAGCGCGTCGGAGAGGTCCGTCTCGAGGGCGAGGGTGTCGGCGTCCTTGCCGCGGCGGCCTCGCGAGCTCGGTCGGGCGCCGTTCGCCGCGGATTTGGCGAGGGCCTCGGTCTGGCGGACGCTCAGGCCGCGCTCGGCGACTTCTTCCGCCAGCCGCATCGCGTCCGCCGCGCCGATCAGGGAGCGGGCGTGACCGGCGGTGAGCCGTCCGTCCCGCACCATCGATTGCACGTCGTCGGGCAGCTGCAAGAGGCGCAAGGCGTTGGTGACGTGGACGCGGCTCTTGCCCACGGTGTCCGCCACCTGCGCCTGGGTCCGGCCGAACGTTTCGATCAGCGCTCGGTAGCCCTCGGCTTCCTCGATCGGGCTAAGGTCGGCGCGCTGGACGTTCTCGACAATGGCGATCTCCAGCACCTCGGCGTCGGAGAGGCTGCGGACCACGGCCGGCAGCGTGCGGATGCCGGCGAGCTGCGCGGCCCGCCAACGCCGCTCGCCGGCGACGATCTGGAACTCGCCGGCGAACATGGCCGGCCGCAGCAGGATCGGCTGCAGGACGCCCTTCTCCCGGATCGATTGCGCCAGCTCCTCGAGCTCTGCGTCGTCGAAATGGCGCCGGGGCTGACCGGGGTTGGGCTTGATCGCCTCGATGGGAATCTCGGTCGAGCCCGACGACCGCGCGGCATCGGCCGGCGCATCGACCTCGTCCAGCAGCGCGGACAGCCCGCGGCCCAATCCCCGTCGCCCTTCGGCCATTATCGCTTCCTCTTCGTGGGGAGGGTCTAGTCGAGTTGGCCCGCGTCGCCAACGCCGATCAGCCGGCCAGGCGCATGCGCTCCCGGCCCATCACCTCGCGGGCCAGCTTGATGTAGGCCTGACTGCCGGCGCACTTCAGGTCGTAGATCAGGGCCGGCTTGCCGAAGGACGGGGCCTCGGAGACGCGGACGTTTCGCGGGATCACCGTCTCGTAGACGGCCGCGCCGAGGTGTTCGCGCACGTCGCTCGCCACCTGCGCCGAAAGGCTGTTGCGGCGGTCGAACATGGTCAGCACCACGCCCTGTATCTCCAGCGCCGGATTGAGGCTGCCGCGAACCAGGTCGATGGTTCGCATCAGCTGGGTCAAGCCCTCGAGCGCGAAGAACTCGCATTGCAGCGGCACCAGCACCGCGTCCGCCGCGGTCATGGCGTTGATGGTCAGCAGGCTGAGCGCCGGCGGGCAGTCGATCAGCACGTAGTCGTAGAGGCGATCGGCGCGCACCGGCGCTAGGGCGTCTCGCAGGCGGAAGGATCGCCGCGGCGTGTGGCCAAGCTCGGTTTCGACGCCCGAAAGGTCCGGATCGGATGGGAGCAGGTCGAGGCCGGGGAGGGCGGTTTTTACCGCCGCGTCGGCGGCGGGCGTCCCCTCCATCAGCACGTCGTAGACGGTGTTGCGTCGCATGGCGCGGGTCACGCCCAGGCCGGTCGAGGCGTTGCCCTGCGGATCGGCGTCGAGCAGCAGCACCCGGGATCCGACGGCCGCCATGGCGGTGCCGAGGTTGATCGCCGTCGTGGTCTTGCCGACCCCGCCCTTCTGGTTGGCGATGGCGAGGACGCGCGTGGGTCTGGGGTCAGAGGATGCGGTCAAGGCGCTCCACTTTCAGGATGCGGCCGGTGGGGTCGCTCCGGCTCGGCATCGCCGCGACGTCGAAACGCCAGCGCTGGCGGGCGGCGGCGATCTCGGCCTCGGCGTTCTGGCCCTTGAGGAAAAGGCCGATGGCGCCGCGGGCGAGATAGGGCCGCGCGTAGCCGAGAAGCCGCTCCAGCGGCGCGACCGCGCGGGCGGTCACCACTTCGGCCGCAATCGACAGTTCCTCCGCCCGGGCGTTGTGGACCTCCGCGGGCAGGCTCAGCGACTCGACCACGGCGGCCAGAAACCGGCACTTCTTGCCGAGACTCTCGACGAGATGGACGCGGGCGCCAGGGCGATCCGCGAGCAGGATCGCGAGGACAAGCCCTGGAAAGCCGGCGCCGGCGCCGATGTCGACCCAGACGCGCGCCTCCGGGGCGAGGTCGAGAAGTTGCGCGCTGTCGAACACGTGGCGTGGCCAGAACTCCGCGAGACTTCCGGGACTCACGAGGTTCAGCCGCCGGTTCCAGTCGGCCAGCATCGCGCGGTAGCGCCACAGCTCCGCGATCTGCGCCTCGGTCGCGCCGAGCCGAGCCGCGACCTCAGCCGCGTCCGCCTCCGGCGGGTCAAGCAGCGCGGCGTCGGACATGGGCCAGCAGGGCGGTGAGGGCTCCGGGGGTGACGCCTTCGATGCGGGCGGCCTGACCGAGCGTCGCGGGACGGACGCGCGCCAGCTTCTCGCGCGCCTCGTTGGAAAGCCCACCGACCGTGGCGTAGTCGAGTTCGGACGGCAGCGCCAACGCCTCGTCGCGCCGGAACGCCTCGACGTCGGCGTCCTGGCGGTCGAGATAGCCCGCGTAGGCCGCGTCGATCTCGATCTGCTCGCGCACCGCCGGCGCCCAGCCGCGGAGCTGCGGCCAGATCCCGGCCAGGTCGTCGAAGCCGATGTCGCGGTAAGCCAGCAACTGCACGAGAGTGCGGCGCTGGCCGTCGAGATTGACCCTGAACCCGGCGCGCGCCGCTTCGGCGGGCGTCAACGACAGCGCCGCGGCCGCGGCTCGGGCCGACGCCAGCGCCTCCGCCTTCGCCCGGAACGCCGCCGCCCGCTCCGGGCCAATGCAGCCGAGCGCGATGCCTTGTCCCGTCAGACGCTGGTCGGCGTTGTCGGCGCGCAGGCGCAGCCGGAATTCGGCCCGGCTGGTGAACATCCGATAGGGCTCGGTGACGCCGCGGGTGACGAGGTCGTCGATCATCACCCCGATGTAGGCTTCGTCGCGGCCGAGGCGGACCGGCTCGCCGCCGGCGGCGGCGCGAGCGGCGTTGAGACCCGCCACCAGGCCCTGCGCTCCCGCTTCTTCGTAGCCGGTGGTGCCGTTGATCTGGCCGGCGAGATAGAGCCCGCGGAGGCGCTTCGACTCCAACGCCGGCGTCAGCTCGCGGGGATCGACGTAGTCGTACTCGATGGCGTAGCCGTAGCGGCGCACCTTGGCGCGCTCCAGGCCGGGGATCGTGCGCAGGAAGAGATCCTGGGTTTCCTCCGAAACCGAGGTCGAAACGCCGTTGGGATAGACCGTGTCGTCGTCCAGACCCTCGGGCTCGAGGAAAATCTGGTGGCTCGTGCGGTCGCGGAACCGCACCACCTTGTCCTCGATCGACGGACAATAGCGCGGCCCGCGCCCGGCGAGACGGCCGCTGTACACCGCCGACTCGCCGAGCCGTTCGGCGATGATCCGGTGCGTCGCGGCGTTGGTGTAGGTGACGCCGCATTCGATCTGGGGCGTCGAGATGCCGGCCGTCAGGAACGAGAACGGCGTCGGCGGATCGTCGCCGGGCTGCATCTCCAACTCGGACCAGCCGATCGTCGACCCGTCCAGCCGCGCGGGCGTGCCCGTCTTCAACCGCCCCATCCGCAGACCCAGCCCGTAGAGCCGGTCCGCGAGCCCGATCGCGGGCGCTTCGCCGAGGCGGCCGGCGGCAATGCGGGTCTCGCCCCGGCAGATCACGCCCTTCAGGAACGTCCCGGTGGTCAACACCACCCGGCCGGCGGCATAGGTCGCGCCGCTGGCCCCGACGACACCGGTCACCCGGCCGTCGTCGACAATGAGGTCTTCAACCGCGTCGGCGCGGATGTCGAGGTTCGCCTGGCCGAGCAGCGCGGCTTGCATCGCCGTCCGATAGCGGGCGCGATCGATCTGCGCCCTCGGCCCCCGTACCGCCGAACCCTTGGAGCGGTTGAGCAGCCGAAACTGGATCCCGGCCGCGTCGGCGAGGCGGCCCATCAGGCCGTCCAACGCATCGATCTCCCGCACCAGATGCCCCTTGCCCAGTCCGCCGATCGCGGGATTGCAGGACATTTCCCCGATCGTCTCGATCTTGTGGGTCAGCAGCAAGGTGCGCGCGCCGACGCGCGCCGACGCGGCCGCCGCCTCGCAGCCGGCATGACCCCCTCCGATGACGATGACATCCCACGCCGCGCTCATGGCCGCCCGCTTACCGGAAAGTCGCCCCGAAAGCGAGGCGGCCATGTTTCACGTGAAACATCCGCCGCGCCCTCGGCGAGGCTCCGGGTCACTTTCCGATACAGAAGCTCGAGAAGATCACGTCCAGGATATCCTCCGACCCGATGCGGCCGGTGACGCGTTCGAGGGCGCGCGCCGCGAGGCGCAGGTCTTCGGCGGCGAGCTCGGGCTCTTCGAGCCGGCCCTCGGCCCGACGGACGTGCCCGAGGCCCTCCCCGAGCAACAGCGCGTGCCGCTCGCGGGTCACGGCCGGAAACTCGCCGCCGCTCAGGTCCGCGGCGACGCGCTCGGACAAGCGTCGGCGCAGGTGCGCGAGGCCCTCGCCGGTGGCGGCGGAGACCGCCGCCGTCTCCAGCCCGGCAGACCCCGCCGCCCTGATCGCGGCCGCCCGATCGCACCCCGCCGCCAGGTCCGACTTGTTGAGCAGCATCATGTCCCGGGACCGAACCAGGGCCTCGGCCTCTCGCCAGCCGCCCTGGCTGCTCGCGGACGCGTCGACGACCCAAAGCCGCAGATCGGCCGCCTCCGCCCAGGCGCGAGCGCGGCGGACGCCTTCGGCTTCGATCGCTTCCGCGGTCTCACGGACGCCGGCCATGTCGGCGAGGAGCACGCGGTAGCCGGCGAGGGTCAGCGACGCTTCGATGACGTCCCGGGTCGTGCCCGGCGTCGGGGTCACGATGGCGGCGTCGCGCTCCACGAACGCGTTGAGCAGACGGCTCTTGCCCACGTTCGGCGCGCCGACGAGCGCGATGCGGTAGCCGTCGCGGACCCGCTCGCCGCGTCGCGCGTCGGCCAGCGCCGTTTGCATCTCGCGCGAGAGCCGCGTCAACGCCGGCGCCGCCCGCGCCGCGACGTCGGCCGGCACGTCTTCGTCCGGAAAATCGACGGCCGCCTCCAGGTAGGCGAGCGCCTCGGACAGCAGCCCCCGCCACGCGGCGTAGCGCCGGCCGAGGGCGCCTTCCAGCTGCCGCAGGGCCTGACGGGCCTGTGCTTCGGTTTCGGCGTCGACCAGGTCGGCCACGGCCTCGGCCTGGTCGAGGTCGAGCCGCCCCGCCTCGAACGCGCGGCGGGTGAACTCCCCCGGCGCCGCGAGCCGGAGCCCTTGCCCCGACAGCGCCCTGGCCACCGCGCCAACCACCGCCGCGCCGCCGTGCAGCTGCAACTCGGCGACGTCCTCGCCGGTATAGCTGGCCGGCGCGGGAAACCAGAGCACCAGGGCCTCGTCGATCAAGGCGCCATCCGGGTCGTGGAGCTTGCGGAAGGCCGCGCGCCGCGGCGCCGGCATCCGACCCGCCAGAGCGCGCAGCGCCCGCCCCGCTTCCGGACCCGAGATCCGCACCACCGCCACCGCAGCGCGTCCCGCCGCGGTGGCAAGCGCGAAGATCGTATCCCTCATCGCCCCGCTTTGCCGGCCGCCGCCGTCAGCATTTTCAGGAACTGTTCGGAAGCCTGGCCGCCGAACGCCATCCAGTTCTTCATCAGTTCCTCGGGGGCGGCCATGGCCATGTTGGCGTCCAGCCGCTTCTTCATCTCCGCCACCATGTGTTCGTTCAGCGCGCCCACGTCCGGCAGCCCGAGGAACGCCCTCGCCTCGGCGGGCGTGCAGTCGATCTCGACGTTCAACTTCATAGGACGGCTCCCGTGCGACGAGGCCTTCATGTTATGGGCCATGGGAACGGCCCCGCGCCAGAGGCTTTTCCACAGGCGGCCGACCCGGAGGGACGTGTCAGATGGGCGAGCGAATCGACATCGAAGCCGACGGCGGCGCGTTCTCGGCCTATCTCGCCCGCCCGAGCGCGGCGAAAGCGCCGGCCATCGTGGTCATCCAGGAGATCTTCGGCGTCAACAAGGTCATGCGCGACATCACCGACGGACTCGCCGCCCGGGGCTTCCTGGCGGCATGTCCGGACCTGTTCTGGCGGATCGAGCCCGACGTCGACATCACCGACCACTCCGAGGCGGAATGGAAGAAGGCCTTCGAACTCTATAACGCCTTCGATGTCGACGCCGGCGTCAAGGACATCGCCGCGACCATCGCCCGGATCCGCGCAGACGCGGGCTGCTCCGGCCAGGTCGGAGCCGTGGGCTTTTGCCTGGGCGGGCTGCTCGCCTTCTTGACCGCGACGCGAACCGATGTCGACGCGGCCGTCGGCTACTACGGCGTCGGCATCGAAAGCCGTCTCGCGGAGGCCGACAAGCTCGCCGAACCACTGATGCTGCACATCGCCGAAGAGGATCAGTTCGTGCCGAAGG